>CAYYKC010000022.1:0-27167 GCA_964471605.1 uncultured Akkermansia sp.
GTGTAGAGAGAATCTGCCATAGTCGGAATACGCCGTGCATTCTATCACAGCTCCCCGATTACGTCAAGGGAATGACAAATGAGCCAAACGGCAACATACGTGTCTCAAATCTTTGGGATACATGTGAAACGGTGAATGTTTCACGGGATGAAGTTGAATACAGGTGTGATAATTACGCTTGTTCTGCCCTTTTTTCTTTACTTGTTTCTCAAATCGGGTAGGATGAGTGAGAGCGGGTAACCTGCTGTTTCTTCGGTAATGCCAACCATGAATGATTTCCTGATACGCGGACTCCTGCCGATTATGGCGCAGATGGTCGTGGTGTGTCTTGCCCTTTGGTGGGTTGCAGGGGAGGTTCGCGCGTGGGGACGGGCTCTGGTGCTGGCAAGCGGATGGGCCGTGGTGCAGTTGCTGCTGCTCCTGTGTGGCGGGACTGTTGGCGTGGCCGAGCGCCCGGGCGGCTTTGATATGCCTTTCTTCGTGCTGTGTATTCTGCCGTTGCCCATGGTGTTTTTCCTGGCATGGTTGGGGATGAGGGCGAATGTTTCCCGCGCACACGATGCGGTGGGGGTGGCTGTTGCGGCCCCGCTTGTTCCCTTGTTGATGCGCTGTTCGGCGCTGGAGCTTTCCCCGTCGCTGGTGCTGCCCCTGCTGGTTGCCTTTTTCCTGAGTTTCTGGCTGCCCACAAGGGCCGGAAACCATTCCGGCGGCTATGTATCCATGAGTGGAGAACTGTTGCTCTCTCTGGCTCTGGTGGCTGATTGCGTGGTCTTGTTTGGGGTATACCTCATGTTTATCGCTCCGATGGAGCAGATGGATGGTCACATTGGTGCTCCGGCTGCTCTGGTGCTGGTATCTCTGTTGGAGTTTGCGGCGGCGCTCACCTCCTTGCACTGTACGCTCCGGCGCTCCCTTCTGGTTGCCGTGGCCGCAGGGTTGCTGCTGCCCCTGTGGGTGATGGTCATCGCGCTGACCCTTCCCTTATGATTTTTTCCGTTTAGCTGATGCCCGGAACAGCGGACGGAATTATACTGAAATGATATGCGGACGCAGCGTCCGTATATGTAAATCGTTAGAGGATAATGTTTTGCTTTTTGTTTTTGCTTGAGGTTTGATGAGGCTATTGTTATATTCCCGATTGTTAGCAATGCGCTACAACAGCCCGGGAGGAGACAACGCATGAACCCTATCAGAAACATTACCCGATTTACCTATGACTCTGCATCGTTTCAAGGATGGCGATTAGCCGTGTGCCGTCATCATGTGCATTACATACGCTATTTTTCTGACCGGGAGTATGGTGGGGAACAGGGTGCTCTGGCAGCAGCTCTGGAGGAACGGGCGAGGGTGTATGCCCGGCTGGAGGAGTTTCCTTATGAACCGAAAAAAGCACTGGCGGACTTCGTTGAGAATCGTCCGGTCAGACGACTATCACGCAGGGGAAAATCCCGCAGACGTAGAGATACAACGGCATAAGAGAAAGCAACCCGCTGCTGCGGCCGGGGGAAGACCACATTCCCCGGGGCAGAGCGGGTTGTTCCGACGCACGGCTCTCTGGCCGCGTGGCATCAGGTGTGTTTGAAGCTCATGGCTTCCCGTTCCTCGAGGTGCTGTGCCGGTGAGTGATGCGTCAGAAAATCCATGCAGCGCTGCATATCCTTCAACAGCAGGGCCGCCATATCCATGGTGAATCCGCGGCGAACCATCACTCGCATCACCACAATATGCTCCACCGGTCGGGGCAGGCTGAAGGCCGGTACCAGCCAGCCGCGTGTGCGGAGGCGGTCAGAAAGCTCGTAGAGGTTGAAGCCGGGGCGGAAGTCAGGTTTCATACGGAAGCACACAGCCGGGATGCCGCCTTTGGGAGAGCCGGTGCAGATGAACTCAAATCCCCCCAGCCTGTCAATTTCCTTTGCCAGATATGCCGCCACATCGTATGCGGCTTCATGCACCCGTCGGTATCCCTGCATCCCCAGGCGCACCAGATTGTAATACTGAGCAATCACCTGACCGGCGGGGCGGGAGAAATTCAATGCAATGGTCGGGACGCTGCCGCCCAGGTAATTGACGGCAAAGCAGAGCTCACCGGGCATATCATTTTTATGCCGCCAGATAACCCAGCCGCAGCCCAGAGGCGCCAGCCCGTATTTATGGCCGCTGGAGCTGATGGATTTGATGCGCTCCAACCGGAAATCGAACTTGATATGGGGGGCGCAGAACGGGGCCAGAAAACCGCCGCTGGCACCATCCACATGCACATCCACATCCGGGCCGCCGGATTCTGCCAGCTTGTCCAGCGCGCGGCATATATCCTCCGGGAACTCGTAGAGACCGGTATAGGTCACCCCAAACGTGGGCACCACGCAGATGGTGTTTTCATCCACCCGCTTGAGCATCTCTTCGGCGTTCATACAGTAGCGCCCTTCGGCCATGGGTACCTCCCTCAGCTCCACATCCCAGTAGCGGCAGAATTTGTGCCAGCAAATCTGCACCGGGCCGCATACCAGATTCGGGCGTTCAGCCGGTTTGCCGGCGGCCTTGCGACGGGCGCGCCAGCGGTGCAGCGCCGCCAGACCGCCCAGCATACATGCCTCGCTGGAGCCCACGGTGGAGCAGCCGATGGATTCTTCCGGCTTCGGCGCATGCCAGAGGGCGGCAATCATACGCACACAGCGCTGCTCGATTTCGGCGCACTGGGGGTATTCATCCTTATCGATCATGTTCTTGCTGATGCACAAGTCCATGAGCCGATGCACCTGCGGGTCAGCCCAGGTCTGGCAGAACGTCGCCAGATTCTGCCGGGCATTACCGTCCAGCATCAGCTCCTCCTTAATCAACTCCAGCGCATCTTCCGGACGCATTGGTTGTTCCGGAATGGAATCCGTTGGCATCGGTTTCGCCATGTCGAGCGCTCCGAACATGTCCATTGCTTCTGAGTCTGCAAACATTTTCATATCCACAGCGTGAGATGCCAACTTTTCTTCTCCCTTTGTAAAAACAGCCACCAATTCGTTTCCAATGGTAGATTCTGGTTGCGTAACATAAAAAAAATCAATCAATAGCGGATGATGATATGTTTTGCTTGACGGGGTGTGCCGCATAGGGTATGGTAGGCGGCAGTTAACAAACATCTGCCTGATATGATGAGGAAACCCTTTTTTCGGAGTTGTGTGGCGGGGTTGCTGATGGTGGCTCTGATGAATAGCTGTTATTTCAATTCAACGGGACGACTGTTGGATAAGGCTCGCTATGAGGCCCGAGCCAATACGGCGGATTTGAAAACGGCACCCAACCCCGTGGTGTATACCAACGGGACAGAGTATTACATAGAACTGCCGCGCTATCGCTACGGTAATCCGGTGCGCTTGCAGTATTATCCTTCCGAACAACCGCAGGAACAGGTTTCTGAGAAGGGGGGTATGGGGCTCTATCGTATTCCGGCTGAGTACGCCCAATACCTGACCGGGCAGGGGAAAGGGACAAAAGAACCCTTGTTCCTGGAAGAAGTGCCGGATGCGGAGAGGGTGAAAACACAGTGCCGTGCGCTGCCGGTGGTAAAACCGTCGGGGGATAAGATGGTGTCCTATACCTACGAATCCCCGAATGCCGGACTGATACGCATGGTTGCCCCGTTTAATTGGCTGCTGGTGGACTTGCCCGTGACCGTGTTGGAAAACGGTGCCATCATCGCCGTCTTTGCCGGGGGCCTTTATCTGGCTATGGAGGATGATGACTGCGATGACGATTGCGACCACCATCACCACCGCCACCATTGATGCCGGCTGCGGGCGGACACAAAAAAGCCCCCCGAACCATGACAGATTCGGGGGGCGGAGTCAGAAAAATCAGAACTTGTAGTTATCGCCGTAGCCGTAGTGCTCGGCAATGTAGTCCACGTCCTTGTCACCACGGCCGGAGCAGTTGGCGAGAATGGCACCTGTGCCCATCTCTCGGGCCTTACGCATGGCGAATGCCACGGCGTGGGAGCTTTCCAGCGCGGGGATAATGCCCTCGTAGCGCGAGAGCTTGAAGAAGGCATCCACGGCCTCTTCATCGCTCACGCTTTCGTACTTCACGCGGCCGATGTCGCGCAGGAAGGCATGCTCCGGACCCACAGAGGGGTAATCCAGCCCGGAGGAGATGGAGTAGACGGGAGCGGGGTCGCCGTTTTCATCCTTGAGCATGATGGAGTTGAATCCATGCATGATACCTTCCTCGCCGAACTGCATGGAAGCAGCATGGTCGCCCAGAGCCGGGCCGCGCCCCAGCGGTTCGACACCGTAGATGTCCACCGGGTCGTTGAGGAAAGCCGGGAACATGCCCATGGAGTTGGAGCCGCCGCCCACGCAGGCGCACACCACGTCCGGCAGGAAGCCGGTCATCTCCAGGAACTGCTCGCGGGCTTCATTGCCGATGACCATCTGGAAATCGCGCACCATCATGGGGAAGGGATGAGGCCCAACTACGGAACCGATGCAGTAAATGGCGTTCTTGTAATCACGCAGGTAGGCTTCGAATGCGGAGTCCACGGCTTCCTTGAGGGTCTTGAGCCCGTGGGTGACGCAGACAACATTGGCTCCCAGCATCTTCATGCGGGTCACGTTGGGTGCCTGCTTGGCAATATCGACCTCGCCCATGTGGATTTCGCACTCCAGTCCGAAATAGGCGGCAGCAGTGGCCAGAGCCACACCGTGCTGACCGGCACCGGTTTCGGCAATAATTTTCTTCTTGCCCATGAACTTGGCCAGCAGTCCCTCACCCATGCAGTGGTTGAGCTTGTGAGCGCCGGTGTGGTTCAGGTCTTCGCGCTTGAGGTAAATCTGCGCTCCGCCGTTGAGACGCGAGAGCCGCTCGCAGTGGTACACGGGCGTGGGACGCCCCTGGAACTGTTTGCGGATGCGGCGCAGCTCGCTGATGAACTGGGCGGAGTGGCAGATGCTGTTGTAGGCCTCGGAAATCTCCTTGAAAGCGGGCTCCAGCTCTGCGGGCAGGTAGGCTCCGCCGAACCGACCGAAGTAGCCGTTTTTATCAGGATAATGGCGAAGATAAGTACGGAAATCCATATCGGCGGGGATATTAGAGCATTTTGTCGCGCCGTGCAAGGCTTTTCCGTGGCTTGCGGACATTTCTGTGGTGTTTTTGGTATTCATTTTGTTGTGAATGTGGGTTGAATGGTAAGAAATGAGAGAATAAAAAAAGACCTGCCGTAAGTTCGACAGGTCCGCGATTCGGTGATGTATCATGTTAATCCAAATGCATAAACTCCGTGTCCCTTACGACGCTGTTCGCTGCAAGGGCCACCACCAACGGTTCTGGATGGCAACGGTGTTCATGTGTATCGGATGCCCCCATCCTGCTCCCATCGCGCTTTTTTGTCAAGAAAAAAAACACCCGTGCTCCAAATATTTGGGGCATGTATGGTGTCTCAGACCATCATGGCATCCTGGGCATGGTCGGATTCGGGCCAGAGTCCCTGTTCCACCATGAACGCATCCCAGGAGAGAAGAACCTGCTCAAAAACGGCGGGGTTGACGGAGAATTGGGGCAGGGTATGGTCGCCGAACGGGCAGAGAACCAGCTCTGCGGTGTTGCCGAAGCGTTCCCATTCATCGCAGAACCACTGTCGCATCTCGTAATCCAGCAGGGGGTCCTGCATGCCGTGGGCGCAGAAGAGCAGGGGCAGCTTGCGACGCAGCAGGGCGCAGGGATTGATGGCATCCACGTTCACATTGTTCTTTTTGCTGATTTGCAGGGCGCGGGCTTCCGGGGCTTCCGGGTCAATGACGCCGCGCAGAATGGCGATGCAGGCAGGCTGCAACGGAAGCTCATCCTCTCGCTTGAACTGCCACCAGCGCTTTTCAAAGACCAGCGGTTGCATGCCGCAGTTAAGCGCCATGAGACCTCCGGCATCCGTGCCGGCCAGAGTGATGCGCTCCGCATCCAGACCAAGGTTGCGGGCATTGTGATGCAGCCATTTCCAGGCATCCAGCCCGTCCTGTACGATGTCCTCCGGCGAGACATCGAAGCGGGCATTGGTGCGATACTCCGGAATGAAGCAGACAATACCCCGGCGGGTGAGATGGATGGCCCATGCCACAAACTCGGCGCTGCTCTCCAGCGCCCACATGCCGCCGAAGAAGAACATGACGGCGGGAGCGGATTCTGCCGCGCTGTGCTCCGGCGGGGCAAACATACGAACCCGCAGGGAGACACCGTCCGCAAAGTTCTTCCAGACAATGGCCGGAGCCTTGTCCAGTAATCGCCGGTAGTGTGCCTCCTCGGCGTTGCGGTGCCTGCGTAAAAAAGCCGTCATAAATCCGCCCCTAGTATGCAATTTTCTTGCCAGAATGGCAAGTCTGATGTAGGTTCTAACTATGAAGAAAACGATTTTTTTGTCGGTGATGGCGGCTGTTGTTCTGATGGGGGATGCAGCACAGGCGCAGCAGGTTGCACCTGCGTCTGCTCAGCCTGCTCCCCGATTCAATGTGCCGGATCAGAAGCAGGCCCGCACCATTGCCGATACCATTTATAACACCTGGCGGGTGGCGATGATGAGTGGGAATGAAGCTTCCTGGCGCAATGCCACTACCCGCTCACGACAGGTGAAGGTACGCAACCTCATCGTCTCTCAGAAGGGTAAATTCCCGCAGGATATCTTCCGCGACCAGCCCGCACCGCCCGCTTTGGAGAACTTTGCCTATGTCGGGGCTCTGGCCGGCCCCACGAACCGTACACTGGCTGTCACCTACATCGGCTCTCTGCAACTGGGCGAGAAGGGTAAACCCTCCATGAATGCCTATGTGCTGGAGTTTGTGCATGAGGAGGGCAAGTGGCGCTATGACCAGAGCCGATTCTTCAATCTGTCCCGTCTGCCGCAGGTGGAAAAGCGCCTCCGCGCCGGGGATGTGACGGTGTTGCAGGAACAGGATGGTTTCCACCCCTATACCGAGGCTCCTGCCGTTCCCCCCACCTGTCCTTACCCTCAGCTGATAGGTAAGGTCTTTGTCGATGCCCAGGGCCGTGAGATTGATATGCGCATCAACGGTATCTCTCTGCATGATTTTGCCGATGAACGCCGCGCCGATGTGATTTCCGGCGGCTTGAAGCGGGGGCTCAATACGATTTCCTATACCATCCGTACATCTGACTCCGGGGCAAAGGCTGCCATGGCCATTGGCCTCTTTGTGATGCCGGAAACGCCGGGCAACAAGCCGGTGTGTGTGTTTGACCACATCATCGATCCCGGTGATATGGCGAATGGGGGTACGTTCTCTTTCACTGTGACTAACGAGATGATTGCCTCGATGAATCCGAAGTTCACCGGAACAGCGCCGCAGCCCTTCCACGCCGTCCCGCTCAAACCGGAGAAAAAATGATGGGCCGCTCGGGCGAAAATCGACTTTATCGGGAATGACGATTAACTCGTCATTGTTTCTCACCACGCACCACTAGCTGGCGTTTTCCTCTGCCGGCGATTGCAGGTATTCCTGCACGCCGTTAACGGGGAAGCGGAGGGTGTTGTGCAGGTAGGAACGCAGCTGCTTCCGGGCGCGGGTGTCGGAGTGGAAGAGCTCCTCGATGCTGTAGCCCTCATCCTGAGGGATGCCGAGCTTGTGTTGCAGCGCAAAGAGCAGGCATCGTACCGAGGGGGTGTGGTGACGTGGACTGCGGAACAGTTGGCGGCCCATTTCCCACGCCTCACGCTCCCGCCCGCGAATGCGGCAGAGATTGTAGAATACCCAGCGTTGGTACATGTCGGATGCACCCATAGTCAGCGCTTTCCGATAGGCCTCCACCGCCTTGGCAAACTGAGGACGGCGGGCCAGGTCCTCGTAGAATCCGGCCAAATCCAACTGAAGCAGGACGCTGTGTGGATTCGCTGCCAGACCTTGCAGATAGAAATGCTCCGCTGCGTCCAGATACTCCCGCACCAGTGTGGCACGCTCGTGCTCTGAGATGTCTTTCCTCCCGTAGACATGAGCCACGGCGTTCTTGGCCATATCCCGGGCGGCGCGTGACCAGTAACTCGGGCGGTTGGGACAGAGGGTGGTAATCTGTTCCCAACGTTTACGGGCGCGGGGCCAGTCCTGCACCAGCCAAGCACCGGTGGCATCCATGGCCAGAATCTCTGCCGCCAGCGTGCGAAGCCCGCCCATGGCGAAAAAGCTCAACTGCCGGTTCAAGGTGTCCTTGCTGTCAGCCGGGGGCGGGGGCAGCTGCAGGCCGACTTCCAGCTCGTGCCGGAGG
This sequence comes from uncultured Akkermansia sp., assembly GCA_964471605.1. GTDB lineage: Bacteria > Verrucomicrobiota > Verrucomicrobiia > Verrucomicrobiales > Akkermansiaceae > Akkermansia. The sequence continues at coordinate 8,248 of CAYYKC010000022.1, forward strand.
GTTTGCTGTTCAATCGGCCGGAGGAGGAGCCCCCCCAGTGCCAGCGCACACAGGGCTCCGCCCCATAAGGCGCAGGAACGCAGAGACCGTCTGGATGGAGCGGAAATCATGCTTCCGAAAGTCGCTTGCGGATGTCTGCTGCCAGCTGCTGCCAGTGCGGCACCTCCGTGCCGCTGTCCAGAGCCCGCTGCAGGGTGATACCCCAGATGGCATCATACTCCACGGGGCGGCGGCGGATATAATCCACCGCGCTGCTGGGGATGAAGTCACCCATGATGGCGGTGCGCTCCATCTGGTCGCGCACGATGTCCAACGGCAGGGGGAAGCCGCGATTCTCTGCCGTGCGGCATACTTCCTCCATGATATCACGGGCGCGCTGCACTTGCTCCGGCATGGTGAAGAGCTCCCGCACGCTGATGCCGCCCAGCGCCAGACAAAGCCCGTTGAAGGGAATGTTCCATGTCAGCTTGCACCACTGGATGCGCTCGGCATCGCGGAAAGCCAAGGTGCGGATGCGTGCGGCGGCAAACATATCCGCAAACTCCTGTGCGCGTGCCATTCCGCTATCGCTGCTGATAAAGGGGGCAAATTGGATGTCGCCGCCCTCCAGATGCCGGATTTCTCCCGGGGTGTCCATCATGCAGCAGACAAAGCAGAGCCCGATATAGATGCGCTCCGCTGCCACCTGTCGGGAGATGGCCTCCGCGTTGCCCATGCCGTTCTGGAAGGTGATGACCTCCGTCCCCTCCTTGAGCAGCGGGGGCAGGGCAGCATCCAGTCCGGCATTGCAGGTGCTTTTCCAACAGACGATGACCAAATCCACCGGGCCGCATTCCTCCGGGGTGCGGCACACGCGAGGCTCCGGCAGGTGGATGTTGCCATGGACGCTCTCCACGTGCAGTCCTTTTTCCCGCATGGGCTCGTAGGCTGAGCGGACGATGAACGTGACATCCTGCCCGCTTTCCGCCAGTCTGGCTCCGTAGTAACAGCCCAGCGCTCCGGCTCCTAAAATGGCAATCTTCATGCGCCTTTTTATACCATGAGTGGCATAAAATAGCAATAAAAAAGGGGGTATACGCATTTTAGCCTTGCCAAGTCGTGAGGAAAAGGCTATTAACATACGCACATCTTATTAACATTCGGGCGGGTTCGTTACCCACCCTACAAACACAAGAACCAACCATGGGTCAACAGCATCGTAAGGAGACCAAGCGTCGCCGTCGTACCGCTTACATCAAGCGCCAGAAGGAAATCCTCAAGAACAGCAAGAACACGGCTCCCGTTCAGCTCGCCAAGAAGGTAGTGAAGGAAGAGCCCGCCAAGAAGGCTCCCGCCAAGAAGAAGGCTGCTGAAGCTGAGGCCTGATTTTGAAATAACCCCCGGTGCTTTCCGCTCCGGGGTTTATTCTGGAGGCATCCTGCGGGATGCCTTTTTGCTTTTTTGGGGGAGTTGGCCTGCTTCCGTCTTGCAATGTGCTGAAAAATCGGGTAGAATGCCGGGCGTCATGAGTCACGATACGGCATTCTTTGGCGCAAGCACCATCTTCGGCAAGTACTGGACCAAGCATCGCTATTTCGATTACCTGATTGACAAGGAGAACTTCCGCCTGTCGTTTGGTAAGAGCTTTCGCATGATGGTGTATCTGGATAATGCCGTGGCCAACGGCCCCGCCGCCGTGCGCCAGGATGTGGAGTCTGATACGAAGGCCACCAACTACCTGATTAACCACTTGGGTGATATCAAGCCGGAGCTGACCGTTTTCGTGACCACGGCCGATATGCTGCCTCATGATGCGGATGAGAATACACCCGCCATCCAGAGCAGCGATGATCCTTACGTGCAGAACCGTATTAACATGTATCAGGCGGTCAATCGCCAGTTCGGGCGCGTGCTCAACGTTCACCTGACGGAAATTGCCAATCCGCGCCCGGAGTTTAATCCGCTGCTGCACACGCTGCTCCATCCCGACACGGTGAAGAAAGGTAAGCTGCCCTTCGCCCCGTTGGAACGCCACCAGCTCTACCTCCCCCAGCGTATCATGGGCGATGTGGAGCGCTGCATCCCGCTGGGTATTCCGTCCATTATTCCCGCCATGCCGGAGCTGACTACCATGGAGCTCGTGGAGCTCTTTGCCCCCAAACTGCTGGACAAGTTGCCCTCGCCCTCTCCGGATGACCCCATCGGCTCCTGCCGCAAGTCCATTCATTCCTTCCAGTGGCTTGACCCCAAGGATGGCTACCTGCTGACCCGCGAGGACCAGATAGAGCTGCTGAAGTTCTACTTCCTGCCGGAACTACTGTAAGGAGAATGATTTTTTGCTCGTTCAAGTGAGAAAAAGCTTGACTAAAGTGCGGGGCTCTGCTAGTCTCCGCCCGCTATGGCAAAAGTTCCCGTTATTCAGCTCCGCAAGGGTCACGCCGTGAATTACAACGGCGATATCTGCGTTGTGCGTGAGAGCCAGCTCAAGACTCCCCCCCGCATGGCTTCCTACGTGCAGATGACCATCCGCAGCATTGCTACCAAGAAGGATTACAACCTGCGCCTCACCTCCAACGACTTCCTGGAGGGTGTGATGCTCAGCCGTGAGGAGATGGAGTTCTCCTATGTGGACGGTATGGGTTACCACTTCCTCAACACGGAGACCTACGAGGACGTGTGCGTGAGCGAGGACATCGTTGAGCCCGTTAAGGACTACCTCATCGAGGGCGAGACCTACGTGCTGCTCTTCACCGATGAAATCGTGTGCTCCATCGAGCTCCCCGCCGCTATCACCATGGAAGTGGCCGAAGCTCCCGAGGGTGTGAAGGGTAACTCCGCTAACAATGTGTACAAGAGCGCCACGATGACCACCGGCCTGGTGGTGCAGGTGCCCCTGTTCATCAACCCCGGTCAGCGCATCTCCGTCAAGACGGAAGACGGCACATATCTGGGTCGCGTGAACAACTGATTGTTTCCGTAACATCATCCTTTTTCGAAACCGCCTGTGCCATCCCGGCTCGGCGGTTTCTTTGCCTTTCGTGTTCACTCCTCTGTCTCGTCTGATGCAATCTGATTTTCGTCGCCGTTTTCGGCTGACGGCAGACGATGCTGCCTACATACAGCGTGTGGGTATGGATACGATTCGCGCTCATGCTGCGGATTTTATCCGGCAGCGGCTGGCGCCTGCCAATCCTGCGCGGGACGGTAACCAGACTCCCATGCGTGGGCATCCCGTCTTCAAGGCCCAGCATGCCTGCGCGTGTTGTTGTCGCGGATGTCTGCATCGGTGGCATGGTATCCCGCAGGGCAGGGAGCTGCTGCCGGAGGAACAAACAGCCATCGTGGCCCTGCTGATGGAGTGGATAGAATCGCAGCCGCCGCCCCCGGCTTCTACCCGCAGGAATCCGCAGCAGGGTATGTTTGATTTCTGACTGTTATTTGTTCCCGTTTTTCGCAACTTTCCGGAGGAAAAAAGAGTTTTTTCATTGCAGCGCATGCCTGCTTGTGCTAGACTGAGAGTACTGAAACACTTTTCTCTCTACAATTATGATTAGCCACATCATTCGCGGTAAAAAGGTATTCGAGGACGAAATCGAGGCGCTCAAGGTTATTGGCAACGAGCTCGACAGCTCCTTTGATGAGGCCGTAGAGGCCATGCGTAAGGCGATTAATTCCGGCCACAAGATAATCATCGTAGGTGTGGGCAAGAGCGGCCTGATTGGTGATAAGATTGCTGCCACCCTCACCTCCACCGGGGCACCGTCCGTGGTGCTGGATACCATGAATGCCCTGCACGGCGATTTGGGTATTGTACAGGACGGCGATACCTGCATTGCCATGTCTTATTCCGGTGAGACGGCGGAACTGCTCACCCTCATGCCGTTCCTCAAGCGTTTCGATATCTCCATCATCGGCATGACGGGCAAGCCGAACTCCACGCTGGCCCAGCTTTCCGATGTGGTGCTCAACACGCATGTGGAGCGCGAGGCCGACCCGCTGAATCTGGCTCCCACATCCTCCTCCACCGCCATGCTGGTAATGGGGGACGCGCTGGCCATGGCGCTGCTGGAGGCTCAGAATTTCACCAAGGAAGACTTTGCCCGCAGCCACCCCGGCGGCTCGCTCGGTCGTGCTCTGCTCACCCGTATCAGCGATATCATGCGTACGGAGTTTGCCAAGTTGCCGGAGGATTCCTCCATCATGGATTGTATCATTGCCATGTCCACGGCTCGCGTGGGTGCTTGCATCCTGGTGCATGAGGACGGCTCTCTGGCCGGTGTGTTCACCCACGGTGACTTTGCCCGCACATATCAGAAGGACCCCTCCTGCGGCAAGCTGCCTGTGCGCGATATCATGACGAAGAACCCGGTCTATGTGGAGGCGGATAAGCTGGCCATCGTGGCCGTGAAGGCTCTGCGCGACCGCCGCATTGACGACCTTGTGGTGCTGGATGCCGATAAGAAGCCGGTGGGTCTCATCGATACCCAGGACTTGGTGCGTCTCAAGCTCATTTAAGAATGCGGAAAACGCATTTTGCAGCCCCGACCGTTTCGGTCGGGGCTTTTTACGTCCGCAACGGGGGTGATAAATAAGAAAATGCGTTTTTTTTGCTTCAAAACACACTTTAGGCTTGCAATCTGTGCCAAAAAGGTGCATCCTATGCCACCGCAACTGCGCAAGCAAGTCATTTTACACAACAGATAGTTATGAGAAAGTACGAAGCACTGATCGTTCTGAACATGAAGGGCTCTGCCACCCTCGATGAGCTGACCGCCGCCATGAAGCAGCAGCTTGAGGCTGCCGGCGCCAAGGTTTCCGGCGTTACCAACGTGGGCCGTCGTGAGTTCGCTTATGAGTCTGACCACCTGAAGTTCGGTCAGTACATGCTCTTCGCCTTTGAGGCTGAGCCCTCCGTCATCCGTACGGTGCGTGAGGCTCTTGCCATCGACGAGCGCGTTCACTACCAGTACTACCGCGCCAAGTAAGCAATCCTCGCTGCTTGCGGCAATTTTCGAGAAGGCTTCCGGTATCATCGGAGGCCTTTTTCGTGTCTTGCGGGAGTTCTGCGCTTGCCTGACGGCGAGATTGGGGTATAATGGGCGGCGTAACACATTTTCAGTATACCAGATTAAGCTATGCCAGATGCACGTTTTCAGCCGCTGCCGGGGTTCCGCGACTTTGCGCCGCAGGAATGCGCTTTCCGCAATTACCTGTTCAACACGTGGCGCCGCGTGGCGCATCGCTATGGCTTTGTCGAATGGGAAGCACCCACGATTGAAGCCACCGATTTGTATCTGAAAAAGAGTGGCGGCGAGCTGCCCACCCAGCTGTTCCGTTTTACGGACCAGGGCGAACGCGATATTACGGTGCGCCCGGAGCTGACTGCCTCCCTGGGGCGCATTGCTGCAGCTTATCAGCGCGAGTATACCAAACCGCTGAAGTGGTTTGAGATTGGCTCCTGCTTCCGCTACGAAAAGCCGCAGAAAGGCCGACTGCGCGAGTTCGTGCAGTTCAATGCCGATATCCTGGGCGAGGCCGGGGAGGGCTCCGATGCAGAACTGATTGCGCTGGCCATTGATTGCATGCGCGAGTTCGGCTTCACATCCGAGGATTTCGTGGTGCGCGTGAGCGACCGCGAGGTCTGGCTGCGCTATGCTGCGGAGAACGGTGTGGCAGAGGAGCGGGTGGGCGATTTCCTGGCCGTGATTGACAAGTTTGAACGCGACCGCCCGGAAGCCTGTCAGGAGAAGCTGGATGCATTCGGGATGAAGCGCGACGACCTCGTGGCATTCATTCAGAACCCTCCGGCCGGATGCTCTCCCCGATACGATGCCGTGCTGGCGGAGCTGGAAGCTCGCGGCCTGGCAGAGTACGTGCAGCTGGATTTGCACGTAGTGCGCGGCTTGGCGTATTACACCGGGTTGGTGTTTGAGATTTTTGACAAAGGTCGCAGCCTTCGAGCCGTGGCCGGTGGTGGCCGCTATAACGGGCTCGTCGCCACGCTTTCCAATGGTGCCGTGGATATGCCCGCCACGGGCTTTGCCATGGGCGATGCCGTCATTGCCCACCTGATAGAGGCATGTCCCGCTGCGCGTGCCCTGCGTGACGCAGCCCTCAAGCCCAATGCCTGTGATGCCTGTCTGGTGCTGGCGGCGCCGGAGATGCGCCCGCAGATGCTCGCGCTGGCTTCTGCTCTGCGCGATGCCGGGGTGCGGGTTGATTTGCCGCTGTCGCCGGCCAAGATGGGCAACCAGCTCAAACGCGCAGAGAAAATCGGCGCTCGCTATGCCGTCATCATCGGTTCCGAATACCCGGAGGTGGAGCTCAAGAACCTGTCCACCCGCGAGTCCGTGCATACCGACCCCGATGGCCTCATGACAGAACTGCTCGGAGATGCCGATGAGGCGTAAAAAACAACTTGGGTAAAACAAGGTTTAAACATCCGGCGCATCTTCCCGGTGGGGAGGATGCGCCGCTTGATTATCATTTGCTCCGGGAGAATCAGAAAGCCTTACGAGCATATTCTGATGGTAGGGAAAGCTCTCGCTCAGCCGTGCTTATCGGGCTCGGCGGCCTCCGAGTACGCTTTTCTTTCTCTGTTTGTATGAAAGCCCTTGATAATGGTCTTTCCCATTGCCAATCATGACTTGTCCTGCTTTCACATAATCATTACCATCAGCCACTGATATGTAATTTTTATTCAGCTTTTTTTGGATGAATGGGTTGAGCCTTGCGTTCAGATGTAACAGTAAGAAAAAAATGATACTGCAACCGGCAGAGACTTCTGCATAGCTAATCGCATCGTATGCCGCAAGAATGCCGGAAATGGCACAAAACAGAATACATAGCCCAAACAGAATCTCCTGCTGGTGTGGAAGTTGTAATGCTTTTGTAAAAAATCTCTTCATCATTACCTATTTTTAAACCGCGAAGATTTGTCGTTACCTCTGATTCACATTCGAGCGGCGGCGAGGCGGAGAGCCGGGATTATCTGTGCTGCGCTGATGCTGCGGAAATGCAGCCTTGGCATGTGCTCCATGCCTTTGAGTTTGGCGGATAGAAAATGCGGTGTTTCTTCTGTCTGTGAAATTAGCGAGTTTTAGAATACACGGGTGAATCCGGCTGAGATGATGTGAGCCGATGTGTTGTTGCGGGATTCGAAGGCGTAGTTCAGATAGATGCTGCGCTGCGAGTCCTGCGGTTGCAGGCGGACTCCGCAGCGGAGGGTGAAGCCGCAGCGATCCGGTTCTGCTGTGCGGTAGGTATTGCCGTTCGTGGTGGCGGTCGGGGTGTCGCGGACGGCTTCTCCGTTGAACTCTGCTTCTGTGTAGAGGGAGGCCTGCTCCGTTACCCAGGCGATACCGCTGCCGATGCTGCCGCGCAGGTTGGTTATGCCGCTGATTTCTTCGTCATCCACGCTCAAGTCGCTGCCGTTGTAGTAATCAGCACCACCGTATATTTCCCAGACGACAGACTGGGAAAGCTTCATGCCCCAGCTGAGACGGGTTTGTGCCATGATGCTGTTATGATGCCAGTTTTCGAGGCCGGAGTATATGCCGGGGTCTGTTTCCGTTCTCCCAACCCCAAAAGCACCGTAGAGACGGAGGTGGTAGGGGGAATCGTCACTCAGGAAGGAGTGCCGGAAGTAGCCTGCGGCGTGGAGTGACATCTGGTCGAGCTCGCCGAAGCTCTCGCCGCTGATGCTGCCCAGCGAGGCGCCCAGCGCCAGTCCCAGTTGGGTGCGCTGCCCGGGATTCGCCGCAGCACCGATGGCGAGTCCGTAGGCACTCACCTCCCCGCCGGGTACGTGACCGTCGTCGTTACATTCCATGAGACCGCCGTAGAAGGCCGCCCATGTGGTGGAATCCGTGCCGCGGCTGTTATCGCGCACGGCGTTCATGAAAGCGTGGGAGGCAAACAGGGAACCCCATGCACTCTGCATGGCGGCCTGACTCAATGCCGTCCCGCTTTCGGGAGACAGGATGTCATCGACATCAGCCTCACCGCTGGTATTATCCTCGGTTTCCTTATCTTTGTTGTTATGAGGGTCATCCGGGTCATCTCCGGAGGTATCAATGACCGGGCCATGCGGGTCATCCGCATCGGGGGTGTTTGGTTTTTCTGTGTCGGAGGAATCGTTGTCATTATCATTATCCGCGCCGGGGATAATGGGACCCGGATCCGTGGGTGCATCGGGTAACCCATCTTTGTCATCTGACGGCTCGGTGCTTGGTGGGGCAAGAGGCGTATTATCAGGCGCATCGTCCGATGGAGAATCGGCGGGAGGTGTAGGTGCAATCGTTGGTGGCGTTTCCGGCTGCTGTACCGATTCTGCCGGCGAGAGGCTCATGCTCTGTTCAGTCACCGTCAGTTCATATTCTTCGCTGTTGATACCGAAAAAGTCGTAATAATCCGTCACATTCCCGCTGAGGAGACGATTATAGGTCAGGAATATCTGACGGTTGCCGGCTGTGGGAGCTGTACCCGTGTGCAGTGTTGTCGCGTTGGTGAGCACTACGGTGTCGGCATGCAGTGAGGCGGTCGCATCGCTGAACTGAAGGCTGCCGCCATTGAGCGTCAGAGCTCCGTTAATGCGACTGCTCCCGCTGATGCGAAGCGTTGTTCCTGCCGTTGAGGTACGCGCGGCGGCCGTGGTCACCTGTGCTGTGGACAGATTGCCGCTGACGGAGGCTCCGTTCAGATGCCAGATGCTGCCGGAAGCAATCGTTGTACTGCCTTCGGTTCTGAGCTTCAGGATTCCATCCGCATCCACCAGCAGCTTGCCACGGAACTCACCGCCGTCTGATAAATCCAGTGCCCGGGCCTTTTTCAGTTCCAATTCTTCCTCAACCGAGAGAGCCGCCCCGGCGGCCACGCGCAGCTGTAAGCCGTCCTCAATCCGAACACTACGTGCTGCGATATTCTGCCGGATATCATAGTCGGTCTTGAATATCAATTGATTGCTGAGGGAAGTAGCACCCATCAGCTGTCCACCGCTCAGCTGCACTTCATTGTTGATATCGTACCCGCCCAGATCCAGAACACCGCCCGTGAGCTCAATTATACCGCAGCCGAACGAACCGCTGCCTCCGGCTTTCACCGTACCGTACATAATCTGCGTTCCTCCCGTGTAAGCGTTGGTTGCGTTCATTTCCAGCGTGCCGGAACCTTCTTTCACCACCGATGCCTCGCCGATGATTTGCCCCATACCATTCCAGACAGTAGAACCATCGCCTTTGACCAACACCGACTTGGGTGCTACCTTATCACTAATGGTCACCGCCCCGGCATTCTCAAACACTACTTCTTTTCCGGCTTGAAAGCCATACAAATCATTCGCCCAGAAATTCAGACTGCCATCGAACAGCATCACTTTGCTGGCATGCGGCCCGCCATCATCTCCTCCGGGAATCACTAATTCTGCCTTCAGCATTGATAGAGAACAAAGAGAGATAATAAGAATACACCTGACAAAAGCGGAACATTTCATGGCGGGAGAGAAATGTCTACCATATAACACTCTAGCTCTATATCCGCAATATGAAACCGTGTCAATCCAACAAGATGACGCGGGAAATAGGTACATGAATGACGGATAATGATTGATTGTGGGTAATGTATGCCCTATGTGAGCCAATATCAGGAAGTCGGGAAATTGGGTATGCAAGTAGAACAGTGCGGTAATTTTGTCAGAGTATCTGTGCCGGAGAGAGTAGAGGAAATTCTGTCCAATATTGAGATGTTTGACGTGGATATCTCCCTTGACGATGATTATGGCAAGTGATAGTATACGGAAAAGGTTATGCAGTTGAAACTTCCCGATGTTATGGCATCCGGCTACCGTTCAGGTAGTCAGCGGGCGCGTGTGATGACGGAACCGTGGGTTGCCGAGCAGGCGTATTGCCCCGCTTGTGGGGGAGAACTGATGCGATATACCGCCAATAAGCCGGTGGCGGATTTTCTCTGTCCCTCCTGTGCCACGGATTATGAATTGAAAAGCAAGAAAGGCAGATTTGCGACCAAGGCGGTAGATGGTGCGTACGATGCTATGATATCGCGCATTAACAGTCGGAATGCACCCTCGTTTTTCTTCTTAGGGCATGATGGTGTCCGAGTACATACTTTTTTTACGGTGCCCTCCCACTATTTTACCCCGGACATTATTGAGAAACGTCGCCCATTGGGGGCTACAGCCAGGCGTGCCGGATGGGTGGGATGCAATATCCTGTTGCGACAGATTCCGGCGAGCGGGCGTATTTATTACATTCGCAACGGAGAGGAACAAAGCAGACAACAGGTGATGGATAGCTATGCGGCGACTTCTTTCCTGAAAAATACGACCTCTTCTCAGCTTCGTGGCTGGCTGTTGGATGTCATGTGCTGCATTGAAAAACTTGGTAAAAGGGAATTTTTGCTGGATGATGTCTATCGGTTCGAACAACATCTGGCCGTACTGCATCCTCAGAACCGTCATATTCGCCCGAAGATACGCCAACAGTTGCAGTACCTCCGTGATATGGGGTATCTGAGCTTCTCGGAGAGGGGGAAATACCGACTTTCTTTCACTTATCCGCAGTAAGCGGGAAGCGGAGGGAGAGGGGGTAGTCGTTTACTTTGATGAGTTCGACACCGTACATGGCTGCAATCTGGGGGGCTTTGGAGGCGGCGTAGTCTTCGCCGTAGTAGATGGTTTTGACACCGTGGGCGCAGAGAGCCTGCATGCAGGAGGTACAGGGCATGGTGGTGCAGGCCACGACTTTTGCTTCTCCTCGCTTGAAGAGGCTGCAGAGGTTGATTTCTGCGTGGAGCATATATTTCTGGCGCTCTTCTCGGGAGTCCCAGAAGCCTTCCGGGGCGGTGAAGCCGGGGAAGAGGCCGTTGTAGGCGGTGCCGATGACGCGGTTGTCTTTGTCGAGCGCGGCGGCTCCGACCTTCCGGAAGGGGTCTTCGGAGCGGAGGGCGGCCACATGAGCCAGAGCCATGACGTATTCAGGGATGGGGATGCGTTTCATTGGCGTTGGGGGGCGTTCAGGTGTTGTTATCGGATGAGGAGAGAAATCGGTCAACGGCATCTGCAAGGAAGCCTTCTGCCACCAGCTGCTGGGCATCATGGCGGGGTATACCGCGGGAGAGGAGGTAGAAGAGCTGCTCTTCATCCATGGGGGCGGAGGCGCTGCCGTGGGAGCAGCGCACTCTGTCTGCCAGGATTTCCAGACCGGGCAGAGAATGGATGGTGGCTTTTTCGCTCAGCATCATGTTGCGGTTGCTCTGGTAGGCATCCGTATCATGCGCTCCGGGAGCCACGTAGATGTTGCCGGCGAAGATGGCTGTGGCGTTGTCCGCCACCACATTCTTGTACATCAAGTCGCTGGCGCTGCGGCCGGCGGTGTGAATCTGGCGAGTGTGCTGGTCGAGCACCTGGTCGCCGTTCAACCGATTGTGTGAGTACAGACGTATGTCGGCATCGCCCTCGCTGTGAAGCACTTCAGCGATGGTTTCCTCTCGCGCCCAGGCATGGTTGCTGTGCGTGGTGATATGGCGCACCCTGGCCTGTACGGCGGAGATGTTGGTGATGTTCATGGCACGGGAGGTGCCGCTGCCGCATTCCTCCAGCTCGATGGCGAGTTCCGCGCCCTCGGCGGCCTGGATAATACGGGCGCAGACCATGCAGCCTTCCCCATGGGTGATGTGGCGCTCGCGAATGCGGGCACGAGCCCCGGGGGCGGCGATGATGAGGGTGGTGGGGGTGAAGAGGCTGTCCGTCTCGTAGGTGATGGTGATGGGCTCAGCGATTTGTCCCTCAATGAAGAGGGCGGCGCCCTTGCCGAAGCGCTGCAGGTGCAGCCCGAGGATGCGGTCAGAGCCGATGGTGGACATCAGCAGCTCGCTGTCGGCATCTTCTTTGTCGATATTGTCGGCGCAGCCGGAGGCATCCTCGATGCTGACTTTCCCGCAGGAGGGGGCATTTTTTGTATCGGCCAGCAGCTCTGTGAGCGCAACAGCGTGCTTGTGCGGGCGGCCGAAACGCCAGTTTTCATTGAGTCTGTCCGGGGTGGGGGCAGTTGCCAGACGGGTCTGAGCCTCCACTTTTTCCATGGCGAGCTTCATATCGTTGCCTGAGTCCGGGAAATCCATGATTGCGTAGAAAAGGTTGAGGGTGAATCAGCCGATGGAGTCCTCCATCTCCAAGTCGATGAGGCGGCGGAGCTCCACGGAGTATTCCATGGGGAATTCCTTGACCAAATCATTGATAAAGCCGTTGACGGCCAGACTCATGGCCTGTGCGCGGGTGAGTCCGCGCTGCTGCAGGTAGAAGAGCATTTCCTCATCCACCTGCGAGACAGAGGCCTCATGCTGCACGGCAGATGCATTGCCGTTGACGGTGATGGCGGGGTAGGTGTCTGTTCTGCTGGCGGCATTGATGAGCAGTGCATCGCATTCCGTGTTGTTCTTGCAGCCCTGCATGCCCTTGAGCACGGTGACCTCACCGCGATAGCTGGCACGCCCCTGACCGATGGAAATGGACTTGGCCACGATGTTGGATGTCGTTTCCGGGGCGGCATGAATCATGCGGGCACCGGTATCCTGCACCTGTCCGTCGTGAGCGAGCGAGATGCTGACCACCTCACCGCGTGCGCGGCGTCCCTGAAGCACCACGGCGGGGTACTTCATCGTGAGCCCGGAACCCAGATTGCAGTCAATCCAGCGGATTTCCGCGTCCTCCATGGCGAGTCCGCGCTGGATGACGAGGTTGTATACGTTGGTGGCCCAGTTCTGGACAGTGACATACTGAATTTTTGCGCCTTTGAGCGCCACGAGCTCCACCACGCCGGAGTGCAGAGTCGAGCTGTCGTACATGGGGGCGGTGCAGCCTTCCATGTACATGAGCTCCGCGCCCTCGTCGGCGATGATGAGGGTGCGTTCGAACTGTCCCATGCTGGCTGAGTTGATGCGGAAATACGCTTGCAAGGGCTGTTGCAGCTTCACCCCTTTGGGTACATAGATGAACGAGCCGCCGGAGAACGCCGCGTGGTTGAGCGCGGAGAACTTGTTGTCGCCCACGGGGATGACCTTGCCGAACCAGGGGCGGAAGATATGCTCGTATTCCTTGAGCCCCTCGGTGGAGTTGACGAAGATGACGCCCTGCTTGCTGAGCTCCTCGCGCATGTTGTTGTACGCCGTTTCGGAGTCGTACTGGGCATCCACCCCGGCCAGGAAAGCTCGCTCCTGTTCCGGTACACCCAGACGCTCGAACGTGCGCTTCACCTCGTCCGGCACCTCGTCCCAGTTCTTGCGCGGCGGCGTACCGTGGGAGAGATAGTAGCGGAAAGAGTCAAAATTCACGTTGCGGATACCCTCCGGTGCCCAGTGATAGGGCATGGGCATCTCATTGAACTTGCGCAGCGCCTCCTTGCGGAACTCGCGCAGCCAGTCCGGTTCGCCCTTGGCATCACAGATGTAGTCGATGGTGGCCTCCGTCAACCCGTAGCCGGCATCGTACTTGTGGTTCTCCGGGAAAGAGAACTCACCGCGTGTGTCCAATTGGAACGGCGATTCGACAGACTCGTCCATACCGCGTTTACTCCTCCTCGTTCTTGACAAAATCGAAGCCGTGCTCCTCGATGTAATCCACCAGCTCGAACCCGCCTGTGCGGACGATGCGTCCCTTGTAGAGTACGTGTACCACATCCGGGCGGATGTAGTCAAGCAATCGCTTGTAGTGGGTGATGACCATGAAGCTGCGGAACGGCGCGCGCATGGCGTTCACGCCATCGGATACAATGCGCAGGGCATCCACATCCAGCCCGCTGTCCGTCTCATCCAGAATGGCGTAGGTGGGGTCGAGCATCATCATCTGCAGCACATCGTTTCGCTTCTTCTCGCCGCCGGAAAAGCCCTCATTCACCGCTCGGGCAGTGAATTTTGTATCCATACCGAGGCTTTTCATGCGGCTGCGCAGCTGCTTGTAGAAATCCACCACGTTTATCTCCTCGCCCTTGGGCAGCCGCGCCTCCAGCGCCGCGCGCATGAAGTTGGCATTGGTCACTCCGGGAACCTCCACCGGGTATTGGAACGCCAGGAAAAGTCCGGCTCGGCTGCGTTCATCGACAGACATGGCCAGCAGGTCCTGGCCGTCCATCTCGACGCTTCCGGCCGTGATTTCGTAGGCCGGGTGACCGCAGAGTACTTTGGAAAGAGTTGATTTGCCGGAGCCGTTGGGGCCCATGATGGCATGTACCTCACCCTTGGGGATTTCGAGGTTGATGCCGTTGAGGATATCCGCGCCATCCTTGACGCGGGCGTGCAGATCTCTGATGATCAGGCTCATATTATGCAGGTTTGACAGAATCGGGGATGAAGCCGTGCAGACAGGCATCCATGCGGCAGACGCGGGCACCCTCGGGAAGGTCGAAAACATCCTCCGGGCGCAGCCCTTCCTTGAGCTGCACGTCGATAACGCGGTCATTGGCTTCGTCCTGCATGTGGACATGCGGGATCAGGTTGGCGCAGTAGCGCGAGGGACCATTGTCGAAATGCAGGTGGTTGATGATACCTGCTTCCGTCATGGCTTCCAGACTATTATAGACAGTGGCGAGGGAAATGCCACAGAGGTGTTGGCGGCAGCGCTCGTATATAGTGGCTGCTGTAGGGTGATCGCATGAGCTGAGCACCACTTCCAACACCACGTGACGCTGACGCGTCATGCGAACTCCCGCCCTCTTGACCAGACTGGCGGCCTGGCGGCGGATTCCGACCGGTGTATGTGTTGCAGTCATCTTGTGTTGTGTTTTATAATGGTTATAATTCGGCGCGAGAGCATTATATACATATCTCATCGTATTATCAAGGCAAAAACGCACACATGTCGGCATAAGTTGATGCAAAATCGGCGGATTGAGGTTAAAAGCCTTGCGCCGGTTGCTGTAATCTGTTATATTTTCGTAGAATCAACGCACTATGGAGAGCTTTCTGAAAGAAATCCTGCATTGGCTGCTGGTGGATTGCCTGCTTACCCCGAGGGAGGGGGAGAAAAAACGCCTGATGCAGCTCGCCGCCGTTGGTTCGCCTTCCGGCAGCGACCGTGTGGTGGTGTATGGGTATGGCTTGAGCTACATGGGATTGATGGTGGGCGCAATACGGGGTTCCCTGCTGCTGCCGGGGGCGGAGGAACCGAATCTTCTCGGTTATGCTCTCTGCTATATGGGTGGCTCTTTGTTGTTGGAGTCGCTGTTGTGGCTGTATACGCTGGTGGTGAAGCGCAGTGAGTGGCAGGTGGTGGCCGCCTGTTCCATCCGACGTGACGATACGGGCAGGGTAACGCACTACTATTCCGCCCGCTGGCGCTGACTTGTCCGCATCTGGGGGCCTGTGTTCCTGCTGGCCGCATTGTTGGCCTGAACGCGACAGCCTGAGAGAAAAATCCCCCGGCAACTCGGGAAGCCGGGGGGAATGAAGTTAGAAATGATTACAGATTGCAGGTGCGGCTCAGGCCTCAACGTAACCGATGTAGGGGAGGTTGCGGTATTTGCCGTTGTAGTCAAGTCCGTAGCCAACGAGGAACAGGTCGTCGCAGTGGAGCGCGCAGAAGTCGGCCTCGAACTGCACATTGCGGCGGCCGTTCTTGTTGATGACCACAGTGGAGGCCACGGAGGTGGCACCGTTGGCATACAGCGTTTCGCACACCTCCTTCATGGTGAGCCCGGTGTCCAGCACATCATCAATCACCAGCACGCGCTTGCCCTTGCAATCCGGCAGTGCGCCGTGCCACTTGAGCTTGCCGGTGCTGTCCATACCCTCGTAGCTGGAGATACGGATGGTCTGCAACTCGAAGTTCGGGGGCAGACAGCGCAGCAAATCGGAGGTGTACCAGATGGCACCGTTCAGCAGGCAGAGGGCAATCACCGGTTCCTCGGAGCCGAAGAAATCCTGAATCTGATTGGCTACATGTTGAATGGCTTCCTGAATCTGCTCGGCCGTATAGAGAGTAAGAATGTTCATGGTTCTACCCATCGCGTGGGAATGGAGAGTGCTTTTGTTATGTCACCGTCGTGACCCGCCAAGGATATACTAATCAGGCAGAAAGGTCAAGCACGTATGTTAGTGTCGCAGACACAAAAGGCTGAGAACGCCCGATAATCGCCCGATTTGCACGTCATGAAGCGCCCCATCAGGAGAGGACGCTGTCGGATTCGTCTGCGGAGCGATGGCCGATGGCGGCAAACAGCCTGTCCCATATCGGGCAGACGCGGAAGAAGAAACCGATGATGAAGCCGGTGCTCACGGCGCAGATGAGCGAGCCCTCGCGCACGCCGGCTACCTCACCCAACAACAGCAGGGAAGCCAGCACGGCAACGGCAATCATGGAGCAATCCACCGCCACCTTCACCCGGCTGAATCGCCAGCTGAATGTGCGGCTGAGCGCCAGACAGAAACCTTCTGCCGCCAGCGGAATCAGGTCTGCCTTCACGAACGTAAAAATTCCGAAGGCACTGAGCACGCAGCCGAAAAGCGTGTAGGCCAGAGAGGCACAGTAATCGGGCTCGGGCAGCAGCTTGGTATACGTCAGGCAGAAATCCAGCATCGTGCCCAGAATCAGTCCCATGACCACCTGGAGCAGCTGAATCGGGCGGTACTTGCTGCGCAGCAGCATAATCTGCGTCAGCACCAGCATCACATGAATGCAGATGAGCATCCGTCCCACCGTGCAGGAGCTGTAGCCCATGCCGCCGGGTGCATCGCCCAGCACAAGGTGTGCCACCAGCGCCGGGCTGGTGATGGCGTCCGTGCCCAAATCTGCCAGAAGGGTGAAAGCAATACCCTGTGCCAGAATAAGCAACCCCAGCAACAGGCAGAGAAAACGAACGGATATTTCAGTGAGAGAGCGCTTCTGATTCATGCGGGAAGCATTTTACCGCATAACGGATAAAGTTCAAGCGCAAAATCAACAGCTTGTCCCGTATTTTGAGCCTCGGTTTTCAACAATTCTTCGTTTGCGGTACTCCGATTTTATTCTTGTATCCGGTAGAGGAAAGGTGTAGAGTGTAATGCGTAAAAGCTTGATTCGCCTTATGATGAAAACAACCCTTTCCTGTGTGCTTTCCCTGTTGGCTCTGGGCGGAGTTCTGCCCGTATCGGCAGAATCCGCTCCTGCGCCGACCGCCGCAGTTTCCCCGGCTGCACCGTCCATTGAGGAAGCGGACAGTAACAGATACCACTATTACTCCCGCATGGAAGCGGGGTATGCGCTGGCGATTGATTTCCCCGTACCCATGATTGCGGATGAGGCCGTGGGCGGTACTCAGCGGCCGGAGTGGCTGCGGCTCAGCCATGCCGATGCGGTGGAAACGCAGTGGGTGAGCAATTCGCGGCTGCTGCTGACCATCAGGAAAAGTCTGCCGGTGTTGCAGGTGTTCCGCGTGGAGGTGTCGGAAGGCGTGACCGGGCGGAACGGTGAGCGTTTGCCTGCGAGTGTGGCGTGCTTTCCTACTTCTTCCTACAACTGCTATGCCTCTGAACGCTGCTCGAACGGAGATTTGGTCATTCGCCTGTATGATGAGGCTTTTGCAGAGCCTGTCCTGGAGCGCCTGCGCGAGATGTATTACGAAATGGGGGGCGAGCGGCGGCGCGTGGTGATGCGCTTGCCGATTGGGAGGTGTATAACCGGGTGTTCCAATACAACCTCGATGATGAGCTGAAGCAGGAGGCGAAGCAGCACCCGGCGGAGGAAGAACTACTGAATACCTGGGTGCTGGAAGTTCCGGCGCTCAGCATTACCTCTGACTCTATTCCGGTGATGTTGCCGAGGGCTGAATGGAACAGCAGAAAGCAGGTGTATGAGGATGAAATCATTTCTTCCATTCGTCTGCCGAAGTTCTCTTTTGTGCTCACGAACCATTGCCGCGATAACTCTCTCTACGATTTGACGCTGCATTTCGGGGTGCCCGCTGCGGTGGGGACACCGGAAGCTCTGGTCGGTCAGTTCAAATGGACGGTGCGCCCCGTGGAGGGGACGGATAAGGATTGGCAGCCCCTGGAGTGGAAAGACGGCGCTCTCCGTACTACGGTGCAGGGCAAGGATGTCATCATTGCGTGGTATGAAAATGAGCTGGGCCACCTCATCGGCAAGAAGAAAAGCATCATGCTTGAACGTTTGCCAAAGTTCTGTCGCAATGGCAAGGGCACCCAGATATACGCTCTGTTGAAATCATTTGCCGCCCATGGCGGTCGCGATGATGCTACGCAGTACCCCAACAAGAACCTGGCGAATCAGGTCAGAAAGAACCTGCGAAAATATCTGTGTGTCTTATTCGGATACAGTCAATCGGAATCTCCCATTGAACAGGAGTCAAAGAATATCTACCGGGTGGCTTTTTCTATCTCGTTTTCCACGGGGCATGTTGACGAGGGCCAGTCTCGATATGTGGAGCTTTTCTGACCTGATTCGACCCTGTCAGATAGTAGACGATGGGAGTCGAAAGGAATAGCTTAATTTAAGACATTTATAAACAACGCATTACAAACCGATGATAGCAATAAAAGACAAGAGTGAAAGAAATCATCATTGCTGGAGTTGTTTCATTGAATAGCTTAACAGGCTTGCATAAAATTTTGCGCAGGCCAACGAAAATATAATGTACTCAACACAAATTAGGAGGCATTTGCTATTTCGTCACCACAGTAAAGTTCAGTCACAAAAAAAGAGCGGTCGCTACCATTTTGTCTTGGTTACGACCGCTCCGATAATAGCCTTTTTGTGACTGTGATTTTTAGTGGCTCTAAAAGACTGTATATAAACAACTTGTAAAGATTGATGCCGTTTTTAGAAAACCACCCCGAAATTCGTCTTGACTCATAACGGGTTGCAGGAAATTTTGAAAAACATTTATTTTAAGAGTCAATTATAATTTGAGGGAAATCTGAATTTTTGTAAAATTTGATTT
>CAYYKC010000023.1:0-26188 GCA_964471605.1 uncultured Akkermansia sp.
GAAGAGCACCTTTTTTGTGTCCTCATCTTGTCGCATTTAATTTTGCCACTCTCAAGATACACCTATCATGTAAAAATATCTGGACATCATCATTAAAATAAGCTATTCTTAAACATCGTGTGCATAAAAAAAACATCAACATCATAAAATTGATAGCAACAGGCATAATGTTAATGACTTGTGCAATCGGCTGTTCCTCACCAGCCCCGGAGCTTCCAAAAGAGGCCGTTTCCTGTGATGAAAGCATATCTACCGTGGTTCAATTCAATGCACTGATGGAGCGTATGGCCATGTGGCTGAATTCATCCTTCTCCTTCCGCTACTCCGGAAATACATCTCATCTGGTAACAAACTCATACTGGGGAGATTATTCCGGCACAAATCACGTTTCCTCCACCGGGGGAAAGAGTACCGTCACGCTGGATTATCCGCCCTATATCCGAGTCCTGGCAGCGCACAGAAATCCGGCGCTGGAGCCACACCTCTCAGACCGGGAGAAAAAAGCACTCAGAGTAGCTCAGCGCCTGGTGCGCCACCTGAAGCCTTCTGACGGTAACAGATTTGAGCACCTTGTCAACATCCACGACCACATCATCAGGAAGTATGAAACCGATTATAGTGCTTCTGCTTTTGCGACCGAAATGCTGCTGAATGAAGAAGGTGATTGCTGGGCACACAGTCGCGCATTTTACCTGCTCTCACAGATGAGCGGTATCCCCTGCCATATCATCAACGGGCATGTGGGGAGAACGGAGCACTCATGGAACATCGTCCAGATGGATAATGGTGAGTGGTATCACATCGACACAACATGGGACGACCCTATTATACAAGGAGGGGATGCTGGGGATACCATCAAATACCACCGCTATTTTCTGGTCTGCGATTATCACATGTCACAGGATCACACCTGGAATAAAGCACCTTTCCCAGCGAGTGGAACAAAGCACGCCACATACTTTGTCAACCGCCGCCTTATCTTCAGCAAAAGTGCCGATTTCTGGAGAGAAGCAAAAAAATCCTTCTATCGCGGCGACTTCGAATTCGAAGGTTGGATGTCGCCTTACAATGAGGTGGAGTTCCGCGCGGAAATGAAAAGAATTCTGCTGGAAGATAACAACTTGCATTCCTGCGGATGGGTAGGCCCCAAATCTGGCGAAGGCTCAGTCCGTGTACTTTTCAACTGATTCTCACGAGAAGTTTTTCTACCGCCCACACACAGCGAGCGATTTTTTTGGGGGGCCTCTTGAGCTCCTTTCTTCTTGCTATTTTCTGATTTTCTTTGTAACACGACTTGTCTCATTCTCGGTTATGGACGTTAAGTCCCTTCAATGATTCGAGACGAATCGCGGCTCCTCCACCATGGAGGTACCGGAGCGACCCGGACTCTAAATCGGGAAAACGAGTTTCCCATGTTCCCTAATTATGCTTCTAGCTCAGCAGTACAGGATATCCACTTGCCGACAGATAGAGGAGAATCCATCAGGGATTTTCGCCCGCTTTCTTCAGCAACTCCGTGGTAGCAGCGGAGGCATGCCCGCGATGCAGTCAGTCCTGAACGGTTACTTCCGGAGCCTTTGCGGCCTGAAGCATCAAAAGTAGCAGGGGAAACAAGCTTTATTCATGCTGCATACAGTTCAGGATAACGGAAATAATCGTTTCCATTTCATCGGGGCGTGACTCGGCGATAAGAATGACCAGTGCCACCAGCGTGGCATCCGCCATGCGTTTCTCTCCATCAATGAACAGTAACCCGTTGCAGTCCAGAAAATACAGGAACATCGCCGCAGCTATACGCTTATTTCCGTCCAGAAATCCGTGATTCTTCACGGCAAAATAAAGCAACCGCGCCGCCTTCTCCTCCACCGTGGGATACAGCTCCACCCCGCCGAAGCTCTGGTAGATGTTGCCCACAGAGCCACGGAAAGAATCATCTTTTTCCCGTCCGAATAAATCGGACTCTGCCGAAAAGCGCATACTTTCTATCACCTTGCGGCATTCCTCATAGCGCAGGATATATGTGCCGGTTGTGCCGGACGGACGAGTGAGGCACTGATGGTCATAGTCATCCAGCAGGGACAATCCGTTGTTGTAATGCTCGATGACATCCAACACCTGCCGGGCATCCAATCTGTCAACGGCGCGCCGAACCAGTTTAATCACCTGCCCCAGCTGGCGCATGCGATTTTCATGCACGATATAGCCGCGCATCAGGTACTCACGCAGACGCTGTGTTGCCCAGATGCGGAACTGAGTACCGCGTTTGGTATTCACCCGATACCCCACGGAAAGTATCATATCCAGATTGTAATAACGCACCGCTCGCCGTACTGTGCGCTTCCCTTCCTGACGAACTTGTAAGAATTCCTTACAAGTTCCCTCTCGTTGAAGCTCATTCTCTTCGTACACATTACCAACGTGCATGATGATATTATGCACAGTTGTTTGAAACACCTCCGCCATCATCTGCTGCGTCATCCAGAGACTATCATCCTGCAAACGCACATCCAGCTGCACCTGACCATCCGGTGAGGTATAGAGAAGTATTTCCCCCTGAGGGTAATCCGGCGACATATCACTCATGAGACTTGTATCCTAAATCAGTCACTCCATCATGTCAAGAAGGAACACACCGTCATCTGCTCCGGCCACACGCATGGGTCTTTTGTCAGGCTGTCCCGTCCGAGGCTTGCCATACGGGAAAGTTCCCTATATAATACGCAGGAATCATGAACAATTCCCGAACAAACAAAGAATTACCCATCCGCCAACACAGTCGGGGCTGGCTTATCCTGAGCCCGCTGGTGGTCTTTTTCCTGCTGTATGTAGGCGTATCCATCGTCTCGGGGGATTTCTATACCATGCCGGTGACCGTCGCCTTTCTGGCAGCATCGGCCTGGGCGCTTTGCGTTTCCCGTCCCTCCGGTTTCATGAAGCGGGTGGAGCGCTTCTCTGCCGGAGCAGCCCACCGGAATATCATGATGATGATATGGATCTTCATCATGGCGGGAGCCTTTGCCTCCGCCGCCAAATACATCGGAGCGGTGGATGCCACGGTGAACCTGACGCTTTCCCTGCTGCCGACAAACATGGTGCTGGCCGGCATGTTTCTGGCTGCCTGTCTGATTTCGCTTGCCATGGGCACCTCCGTGGGCACCATCGTTGCGCTGATGCCGGTGGCCACCGGGCTGGCAGACAAAGGAGGAATGAGCCTTGCCCTCATTTCCGGGGCCGTGGTTGGCGGAGCGTTCTTCGGTGATAATCTTTCCTTCATTTCCGACACGACCATCGCCGCCACCCGCACGCAGGGGTGCAGCATGAAAGACAAGTTCCGCGCCAATGTACGCATCGTCATGCCCGCCGCCATCAGCATCTTTGTTCTCTATATTCTTCTGGGGTTGCGTCATTCTGCGGAGGTCAGCACGGGTGGTTCGATTGAATGGGTACGGGTATTACCCTACCTGCTGGTACTGGTCACCGCCATCGGCGGAATGAACGTGATGCTGGTGCTCACCATCGGCATACTCTCCACCGGGCTGGTTGCCCTGTTCAGCAGCTCCTTCGGTGCCATGGCCTGGGCCGGAGCCATGGGCAACGGCATCGTAGGCATGGGCGAATTGATTATCGTCACCCTGCTGGCAGGAGGCATGCTGGAACTCATCCGCTACAACGGCGGGCTTTCCTATATCATCCGGCATCTCACCGCAGGGGCAAGAGGGCGCAAAGGCGGCGAACTGAGCATTGCGTTCATGGTATCACTCGCCAATATATGTACCGCCAACAACACCGTTGCCATCGTCACAATGGGCGATATTGCCCGCCGCATCTCCCACCAATTCGGCATTCCCGCACCGCGAGCCGCCAGTATTCTGGATACCTTCTCCTGCGTCATTCAGGGGCTTCTGCCCTATGGAGCACAGCTGCTCATGGCATCTGCCATCGCCCACATCAGCGCTCTGGACATCATCCCGTGTCTGTACTATCCCTTTGTCATGGGTCTGGTGGCGCTCGGCTTCATTCTCTTCCGGCGCAGCAAGACAGCCTGAGCAGACATTATCCTGCTTTCAATACAAAAAAGGCATCCGATTAACTACCGGATGCCTATTTTCGTGAGCAATAGAAAACATGCTTACTGCTGCTGCGCGGCGGCCTTGCGAGCGGCCTTTTCCGCAGCCTTGGCGGCCTTGGCAGCCATCTTTTCCTTTTCCTCCGGGGAGAGGATGCGCGGGAACACCGGGCTGGGAGCCTGAACGGTGTGACCGGGCTTCAGGATACCCCAGGCAAGAGTCTGCGGGCTGAGGCTTGCTCCCTCCACCTGCAACTGAGCCAGAATACGAGACGAGGCATCCGGCAGGACGCAACCCAGCAGGAAACCGACCTGCACACAACTCTCCAGCAGGTGATTAAGCACACGCTGCAACTCCGGGAGACGGGCTTCATCCTTCGAGAGCGCCCAGGGCTGCATCTGTTCAATATAGCTGTTGCAGAGACCCACATGGGCATTCAACGCGCCCAGAGCATCTGCTGTGTTGTAGGCGTTCATCAGTTCGGAGAAGCGGCTCACCGTGTCTGCCATGCTCTGACGCAACCCGGCAGAGAGCTCATCATCCCCCTCACCGGGGCTGACCACACCGCCGCAATAGCGCACGCACATGTTGAGCGAACGGTTCACGAGGTTGCCGATATCGTTGGCAAGCTCCGTGTTGTAAATCATCTTCATGCGCTCGGCATCGTAATCGCTGTCGTAGCCGGTCTTCGTGTCGCGCACCAGATAGTAGCGCACCGCCTCCGGGCCGAACACATCGCAGAGGTCGTTGGGGTCAACGATATTGCCCAGCGACTTGGACATCTTCTCGCCCTTGATGTTGAGCCAGCCATGCACCAGCAGACGCGGCATCTCCTCATCCGCAAAGCCCATGGCATGCAGCATGCACAGCCAATAGATACCGTGTGCCGGCACCAGAATGTCCTTGCCGATGACCTCACAGGCAGCAGGCCAGAGCTTGCCGAACGCCGGCAGGCCACTTCCCTCCTCTGCCAGATAACCGGCGAAGGAGATGTAGTTCACCAGCGCGTCAAACCAGACATAGGTCACAAAATCCGGGTCAAAAGGCAACGGGATGCCCCAGAAAAGACGGTCCTTGGGGCGGGAAATACACAGATCCACCCCCTCCGCACGCTCAATGGCCTTGAGCAGATTCTGACGGCGGAACTCAGGAGTCACCACTTCCGGGTGCGTCTCCACAAACTCGCGCAGCCATGCCACATGCTGACTGAGGTTGAAGTACCAGTTTTCCTCCTCCAGCTCAATCACCTGCCCCCATTCCGGGCCGAAATTACCGTCCTCACCGCGTTCCTTGTCCGTGAGGAACTGCTCCTGACGCACGGAATAGAACCCCTTGTAAGCTTTCTTGTACAGACAGCCTTTTTCTTTCAGGTTGCTCAGAATCTTCTGCACGCATGCTTTGTGGCGGGCATCGGTAGTGGCAGCCCAGCCGTCATACTGAATTCCCAGCCGCTTCCAGAGAGCCACGAAGCGCTCCGTCACCATATCGGCATATTCCTGCGGCTGCATCCCGGCTTCCTCTGCCTTCTGCTGCACTTTCTGACCATGTTGGTCCACACCCGTCAGCAGGAACACCTCCTCGCCACACATTCGGTGCCAGCGAGCCAGAACATCTGCCAGAACCTTCTCATAGGCATGCCCGATATGGGGAGAGCCGTTCGTGTAGTCAATTGCTGTTGTAATGTAGAACATAGCGCGGGCAATGTTAGCACGGAGAATCCGCAGAATCAAGCGAAATTACGGACTTCAGTGGCATACCGCACGCGTCCCGTTGAGCGGGGAGAGAGCTGTTATTATTGCTGCGCGTTCTCCTCTTCCTCAAAGTGTCCGGAGAATTCCTGATAATAGGGAGTTATATCAAACCACTGCTGTACCATATATTCCTCTCCATCCACCTCTGCAATGATTTCATGGCAGTCGTAATAGCGCCCGTCTTTCTCTACCAATGCCTGTGTTTTATTCTCCGTCAACTGCATGCGGTACATGAGGAAATACTCAAAGCGCACAGCATAGTCGTCCTGCGTCAAAATCTGCCAGGCTGTTTCCTGAGTGAAGCCGGGACCGCCTTTCAGCATATTGCTGAAATCTGCTAAAGTACGGTCGATGCCTTCCCTGCGCGATTCTATGAGTTTCTGTATGATTTCCGGCGTTGCCGCCGGAATATCATCCGCATAATTCCCCTCCAGCGCATCTCCGAACATATCCCGGCAGAAACGCTTCAATTGCTTATCACCGTAAAAATCAGCCTCAGCAATACGCTTAACCTCCGTTTCTATGAAGCGGGATTGTTCCTCCATTTTCTTCATCATCTCCTCAGTCAGTTCCAGCCCGGCAACGCGGGACTGATCCCCCAAAGTCTCAATCTTCATGATAATTTCCTTCATAGCTTGGGGAGCAGAAGCCGCCGAGCTCGCATCCTGAATCTGCTTCATACAAGACAGCGCCGCGTCAATTAACACATTCAGACTGTCATTCAACTGCTGTTGACTCATATCAACGGGAGCAGATGCGGTTTCCTCCTGTGCAGAAACGGGGGCAAGCGTCAGAACCAGCAATCCGGCAGAAAGAACAAAGGGCAAAAAACGTAATTTCATAGATTAAATGGGGAGATATGTGTGCGCCCAATGTATCATGAAATACAGCCGGAAACAAGTATTTTTCATCAAAATACCCCCTGATAAAAGAGGCGTGGCCACATGTGTGGCACACCAACGACAAGAAAAGTATAGATTTCCGATTCACGCCGCTAAATGTTGCTTATACATGAGTGTTGGCAAACGCAAGCGCTATTTGGAGCATGTGTGGCGGCTCAGCATCAAAATGGCGGCTTATGCTGTGAAGCACAAGCCGCCTGAGAATTGTTGATGGATATCAGAAGCTTCAGAACGTGCGGCTCGCACCGATGTTCAGGACGTGCTCATTGGAGTCATCCATCGCGTTGAAGCTATAGTTGGCAGAGGCGCTCCACTTCTCGCCCAGACGGATAGTGACACCGGCTTCCAGTCCGACACCCTGGCGACCGGGATTGGCCCCGTTGCCGCGCAGTCCGTCCACCTCAATGGTGGGATTGTTACGCACCATGTCGTTGATGTAGCTCACCTCGCCATACAGCACCACGCGCTCGCAGGCAGGAGCCGGAGTGCACTTGCCATCCGTGATGGGCTGTGTGCCCTGCTTGGCCACGTAGCGGACACCAACGCCCAGCTCGCCGCGCAGGTTCTGAACGGAGCCGCTCTTGCAGTTCATGGTGCGGTCAGATTCGGAGGCGAAGTATTCCAGACCGCCGAACACATTGTAGGAGAAACGGTCGGTTACCTGCTTATTCCAGGTGAGGCGGGTATTGAGCTGGATGCTGTCCTGCTCCCACTTGGCACCCATGTACTTGGATTCCGTGGTACCGGTGGCAGCCACCCAATCCAGACTCAGGCAGGAGTTGTTGGCAAATTTCTTCAGCCCGTGCTCACCGTAAAGGGCAATGTGGCCGCTTTCCTGATCGATGTCGCCCAGACCGTCAGCGGAGACCTCACCGTCCGTGTAACCGAAAGCCACACCCAGGCTGCTGCGCTTGCCAACCTTCATATCGACACCCACGGCTGCGCCGAAGAGCGTGATATCAGAGCCTGCCGCTGCACCGGAGCCGGAGATATCGGTCATGCCACCCAGCAGGGATGCCCACGCCGTACCGCGGCCATTGGCAATGCAGCCCATGTTGTTACGCTGTCCCTGTACGGTGCCCACAAAGGCACGGGAAGCAGTGATGATGCCCCAGTTACTCTGAGCCAGCACATCTGCCGTTGCCTGATCAAATACAGGAGCTGGCTCAGCCTCATCCCCTGCATCCACAATGGGGGTATCTACCTCGGGCTTCTCTTCCTCTACGGGAGTATCTTCCTCATCGGGTGTACTGTCTTCTTTTTCGGTCAGCACCAGCTCACCATCTTCCTCATTATGGGTCAGTTCATAGCTCGTACCTTCCAGCACAATAGAGGAAGAACCGCCCGTGAGTTCCAAACTATCAGCCGCGATGATGGTGTCATTGAGCGTGAATTTATCCGACAGGTGAATCGTCACATTGTCGCCCAGAGTCAGTGAGCCGGCAACACTCAGAGGGGCATCACCTTCAATGAATATATCGCCACCCTCCAGCACGGTAACCGGGCAGCTGAAGTCAACGGGGGCACTGTGAGCGAACTGCTTGGTGATGGAACCGGTCGTCAGCGAAGCGCCGGAAACAGTACCATTACCGACAAGCGTCACAGAAGCGGCCTGAGTGGCATCCGTGAGAGTCAGATTACCACTCACGTTCATCTTACCCTTGTAGTTACCGGCGCGGGAAATGGTGCAACCCACCACGTAGACGGTGTTACTCACTTCCATTCCGTTGAGATCCAGCGTACCGTGGTCCTGCAGAACCACCACACCCGTACCCAATGCCGTGGCGGAAGCTACCGTCAGCTTAGCGCTTTCTCCGTCAATAACAGTAGCGCCCGTATGAGTGTTTTCACCCGTAATCGTACCGGTGCCAAGCACCACCACAGAGGTATCTCCGCTAAGCGTGCCGGAGATATTGACGTCCTGACCGGTCATGTGAATGCTGCCGCCGGTGGCGTTAACCTTTGCGCTTGCGTCGGCATACAGAATACCGGCTTTCATCTCCACCTGTTCGAACTTATCCTTACCGGCAGCCGCAATTTCACTGACAGTAGCCCCGTGCTCTTCGGTGTTGATGTAATAGGTGTCATAATGAATCTCTCCGGCAGCTGTGTATTGTCCCTTGTCGGCATCGTACCGGTACTCCACGCCGTCTGCATCCGTTACCGTTGCTCCGGTATCATTGATTGACAGCCCGATGCTCTGACGCCCGGCATCCTGAACAAAACCGTTTTCGTCATCACCGGCCACATAGACACCGTCCAACACGCCATAGCTACCGGCACCCAGGGTAATGTTTTCTGCCGTCAGATTTTCTGCCGTCAGGGAACAGCCGTTCAAAGTAATGTTCTTGAATGCAGCCTCACCGTCAACTGTAAGGTTCGCATCCTTTTCCACTGTCAGATCACTACCCTCGGGTGCAGCCGTGCAAGCCGTCAGGGTTACCGTGCCATTCACAACGGAAATGGCAGTAAAATCTGCCACGGCCACAGAACCCGTATACGCTGTATCTTCGTCACCGATATTCAACGTGCGGGTTCCATTCACCGTACTCTTTACACCACCACCGGAAATAATGCCACTAACAGTACCGCCGAGAATCTCCACAGAGGTATTGCCATTAACCACATCCCCCAAACCGGCACCATACACATTTCCGGTAATAGTACCACCTGTGATACAGATAACAGTATCCCCCTTCACCATAGGAGAAGGTCCTGCAGCAATCTTAGGTGATCCGCTACCATTACCGCCCGCATATATGTTACCGGTTATACTACCACCTTCGATATTGATCTCCGAAGCACCGACAAACGTATACACATTGGATGAGCCGGCAAACACGTCTCCCTCAATTATTGCATCACCGCCGACTGTAATGCACGAAGTCCCATCCACGGAGAATCCGGTGCCACCAGCCCCCTGAACAGCTGCCGTTTCTCCGACAGAAGCCGCCTTAACGCTTCCTCCGGTTATTGATATATTGATATTTCCGCTAACAGCTACCGGGTTACTTTTCATGAACTCAGTAACGGCCTCCTCACCGGCTGCTATGACTTTTGGAAGATAGGTTGAATATATATGCGAGTTGCTGTGACCGCTATGACCGCCGCGGATCTGACCTACCTCACCACCGGTGATATTAATGTTTATGTTCTGACGATTTGCCGATGGATCAGCTTCATTCCCATAATTTGACTTATACCCGAAAGACTCATGATCGTATCCGGGATCAGAACCCAGCACGTCTCTGTCACGATTGACACCTGATGCATAGTAAGTACCGCCTACGAGGACGTTAACGCTACCTCCTTGAAGGTTTACGGTAACATCTCCTTCAAAAGCATTACCTCCAACACCATATCCGCAAAGATAATCCAATCCCTCACCACCTTCCATCGTCACAATCGCACTATCAAACTTCTCTATGGGGGCATTACCATCGGTGTCCTGACAGGAAGCCGCGCCAATTGTTCCTACCGCACAGGGGTTAGTTTGATAGGTACCGTACATGTAATAAGATGCTAAATTCCCCCCCTTAATTGTAACATTAGCCTGTCCTGCTACTGAATTGTCAAATATAACTTCTGCCGTTGTTGCATATACAGCGCACGGCGTCATAGCAGCCAGTATGGCCATAAGTAACTTTTTAGGTAAATGTGTTTTCATAAATATTCTTTTTTGTTCAGAAATAAACTTTTACACTTTCTGTGAAAAACCATGTCTTTCAAGAGTGTATTTAGCGTTGTTGTGAACTCATCATTCCGAGAAGCTCCCAAGGCACATCGTATCTCATTTCAAATGCGATAGCAAGCAAAAATTTAAAAACAAAACGTTAAAGGTCGGCAAAGAGAAAACAATATCTTGAGTTGTTTTCTGTTAACGACATATAAAACATTGAAAATTAAACAGATAAATAAGTTATCGCATTTGAAATACGCTAAACAAAGCCGACGGCAGGTATGGTTTCGGGGTTATCCCATGCGCATAGCCATGAACTGTCCCCAATTAGAGACAATTGTCGTGCAGGAGCAAAACGCAACACCGGTAATTATACCGGGAGCAAATCAGCCGACATTACCCAGGCTGTGATTCAGGAAGGCATCCAGCTCTTCCAAAGCCCGCTGCTGGGTGGGACAGGCGCGGCGGCGAGCCCCCAGCAGGAGACTGCACTCTTTCTTGCCGGAGAAATGGTAGGTATTGAGCCCCATGCGACGCAGCTCTGCAAGACGGCGTCCCAGCTCCGTATAGAAGAAGAGGGGCAAATCCTGCTGTCCGGCCAGAGCATCCAGCTCAATATCCACGGGTGGAGTCTGCACTCGCAGGTTCTGCGCTATCAGCGGCAAGCCCACTTCATACAACATGCGACGCATACGATCAAAGAGATATTCCAGCGGCACGGCATGCAGCGGGCACTCCCGCTCCAGATACAACAGCACGGCACGGGCAATTTCATCGCGGAACGGCAGCTTCACCCCCGCAGCGTCCGCTGCATTTTGCAACACGCGCTCAATCCATTCCACCCCATAGTCGGAAATCACGCAATAGCCGGTCTGCAGCAGCGGCAAACTGTTCTTGAAAGCAATCATCCCAGCGGTAGTTTGCGTTGTAAGGCATCATTGGCGGCTTTCACCTCCATGCGCCGCACCAGCTCGATGAATTCTTCCACCGTGCGGAACTGGCGATACACCGAAACATAGCGGATGTAGGCCACAGGGTCAATTCCCTGCAGCTTCTCCATCACCTTCATGCCTATCAGATACGACGGCACCTCCCGCTGGTGGTCGCGGTGCAGCTCTGCCACAATTTCATCCACGGCCACATCCAGCTGATCCATCCCCACGGGGCGTTTCTCGCAGGCCTTAATCATTCCCTTGAGAATCTTCTCGCGGTTGAGTGCTTCCGTCATGTTGTCGCGTTTGAGCACGCGCAGCTCCGTGCGCTCCATCTGCTCATAGGTCGTGTAGCGGTAACCGCAACGCAGGCACTCACGACGGCGGCGGATACACGTCCCTTCCCGGGACATGCGCGAGTCAATGACCTTGTCATCCATAAATCCGCACTGAATGCATCTCATGCCCGCATCATACCACAACTTCTGGTACCGTCAATAGCAAAACCATGCCACATCTTGCAGCACTAGGCATTGCAGCTTCACTCATTCCCTAAGTTTTCCGTAGCATCTGCCCGGAATTGTCTGACACCGGGGATTATATTGAATGAATCCTGAGACATAAGCATCTAACAATCATGGAATCGACTGATAAGTACACCTACTCGCCTCGTTTGTTACCCCCGCTTCTTACAGCGCTGATTATTGCGGTGATGATGAGCAGCCCGATGTGTTCTTTCAGCACGGGGGTAATTGTCGTTATCGGACTGCTTCAACTGGCGGTTTCCTACATCTCACTATGGGTCTATGCCCGTCTCTGCCGGAGGGTGTTCCGGCGAAAATGGCTTGCCATATTTTCACCGTTCAGTCTGCTGATAATCCCCTTGCCGATGTATGGAGTGCTGTATGGCATGGCTGAATGGATACTGTATGGCATGGCGGAACGGAGAGAGTGGTCACTTTTGCTGTTTGTGGGAGGAGACGGCGTGTTCGGTATGATTTCATGGGGACTACAGCTGGCGCTGTTTGCCTATGGCATGGTATTCTCCGGCAATGCCCTGCTGAAAAATGCTCCCCCATTTCCGAAATCACGGACAATCTCTCTGATGAGCGCGCTTTGCGAGCTACTGTCCGGCTGTGCCGTCTTCCTGCCCGGAATATGCTCAACACTAGCGGAGGGGGACTTGAGCTGGCTGCCATTAGTGCTTCCCCCGAGCTTGCTTTTTCTCCTGCCGCCGGTCGTATTCTTATTTGTATTCAGAGGAAACGTGCACCGCTCAACGGGCAGCGCGCAATAAGGCAGCGCATTCCTCATGTGAAGCCCTTTCAGCGTAATGCCGAGCAGTGTTTCCCTCGGCATCTTTTCGGGAGGCTTTAGCACCGGCACTCAGCAGGTATTGCACGCAGGGCGTATAGCCCGCGCCTGCCGCAATCATCAGTGGGGTCTGCCCCTTGAGGTTGGGTTCATCCAGCGCAAAACCGTATTGTGCCAGAGCGAGCAGGAACTCCGTCTGCCCACCGAACGCGGCATGATGCGCCACGGTGTTACCGTAGGTATCAATAGCGGTGGGATTGGCACCCTGCTCTGCCAGAAA
Source organism: uncultured Akkermansia sp. (assembly GCA_964471605.1). Taxonomy (GTDB): domain Bacteria; phylum Verrucomicrobiota; class Verrucomicrobiia; order Verrucomicrobiales; family Akkermansiaceae; genus Akkermansia. The sequence goes on from CAYYKC010000023.1 coordinate 12,926, forward strand.
GACGAAGCAGTCCACGTGTCCGCCCCAGGCGGCATACATGGGGGCCGTCACACCGTCATAGCCACAGGATTGCACATTGAGCCCCTGCTCCATGAAAAAGCGGCAGCACTCCACGTTACCGCTGTGAGCGGAGGCGATGAGACAATCCAGCCCGTTGGTATTGACGGATCGGATATTCTGCCCCTGTTCCAGCAGGTAGCGAATGCTGTCCAGATGCCCGCCGTAGGCGGCGTAAATGAGAGCATTGTTGCCCAGCTTATCCGTGGCAGAGAGCGATTGTCCCTTTTCCTGCAGGTAGCGAATCATCTCCGTCTGTCCTCCCTGGGCCGCCATCATCAACGGCGTGCAGCCGACATCGTTGGTATCCCCGAGCGATAAGCCCTCATCCACCAGGTAATCCAGCGTCTGCCGAAATCCGCCGAATGCCGCATACATCAGCCCGGAAGTCCCCTTCTCATCCGGCACGCGGATATCCGCACCGGCATCCTGCAGCTCGCACACCGCCTCCAGCAGAGCCTCATCCCCGGCCTTGGACTGGGCCGCCAGGAAGATGAGCATCGTCACACTATCCTCCAGCTCACCCTTGCGATTCAGCCACGCTTCCAACTTTACGCGCAGGGTAGCAGTCAGCGCCTGTGCCGCAGGTGTCTCTGCGTTCAGCCCGTCACAAAACTGCATTGTTACCGGCAACACCCGAGTCTCCGAATCCGAGCAAGATGTCACACAGACCATGGCCGGGAGGGCCAACAAAGCAGATTTGATAAAAATGGGGTTCATGGCAGAATACGGTGTTCATTATAACAAAAGCGCCCCATAATTCAACCGCAAATGAACACTTCTGCCGGAGCAGGCGGTGTTTAGGCTTTTCTCCGCAAAAAAGTTGTGGTAGAATACGCCGCGAGTGGGTGGAAAAGCTCCGCCGCAATATCCTGATAAAACATTTATGAGTGATCCCTCCAAGTTTCGCAATCTGGCTATTATCGCACACGTTGACCACGGCAAAACCACTCTGGTGGACCAATTGCTGAAAGCCGGCGGCACCTACCGCGAAAATCAGGAGGTGCAGGATCGCGCTATGGACTCCATGGACCTGGAGCGCGAAAAAGGCATCACCATCAAGGCAAAAAACACCTCCATTCATTGGAATGGCTATACGATTAACATTGTGGACACCCCCGGTCACGCCGACTTCGGTGCTGAGGTAGAGCGTGTAATGAAGATGGTAGACGGCGTGATTCTGGTGGTGGATGCCTATGAAGGACCGCAGGCACAGACGCGATTTGTGCTGCGAAAAGCCTTGCAGGAGGGTCTGTTGCCCATTGTGGTCATCAACAAGATTGACCGCCCGCATGCTGACCCGATGAAGGTGCATGACCAGGTACTGGAGCTGCTGCTGGAACTGGATGCCACGGAGGAACAGTTCGAAGCCCCCTTTGTGTACGGTTCAGCCCGCGACGGCTATTTCATGAACGCCCCGGAGGGTGAGCCGCCCGTGGATTGCAGCCCCCTGCTCCACCAGATTGTGAAACATATCCCTGCCCCCAGAGAGGCTGACCCCGACAAGCCTTTCCTCATGCTCATTTCCAACATCGATTGGGATGACTATGTAGGACGCGTGGCGGTGGGACGCATCACCAGCGGGCGTGTGCAGAAGGGTGACACGGTCTACCTGATGCGCCCGGACGGAAGCCGAATCCAGGGCAAGGTAACGAAACTCTTTGAATACAGCGGATTGCAGACCACCGACTCCGCCGTGGGTGAGGCCGGCAACATCATCGGCATCTCCGGGTTTGAGGACGTAGATATCGGTGAAACCATCACCGCCGACCCGGAGGGCGAAGCGCTTCCCTTCGTGGATATCGAACCGCCGACGGTGCAGATGGAGTTCAGCATCAACGATGGCCCTCTGGGCGGGCGAGACGGCAAAAACGTGACCAGTCGCGTCATCCGTGATCGTCTCATGCGCGAGATGCGCACCAACATCTCCATCAAAGTGGAGGACACGGATTTGGCCGGCGTGTTCATGGTATCAGCCCGCGGCACGATGCAGATTGCCATCCTGGTGGAACAGATGCGCCGTGAGGGATACGAGGTTCTGGTTTCCCGCCCGAAGGTGATTGTGAAGGAATACGAGGGTGTCATGTGCGAACCCTTTGAAACCGTGTTCATCGAAGTACCGGATGAATGCGCCAACGGTACTGTGCGTATTCTGGGCAACCGCCGAGGCATTCTGGAAAACATGGAAACCAACGGCTCCGGCCGCACCTCCATCCAAGCCACCATGCCCACCCGCGGACTCATCGGTTTCGAGTTTGAGCTGGTCAACCTGACAAGCGGCCACGGTATTTTCTCCCATCTGTTCAAGGAATATGCGCCCTATGCCGGGGAAATCGTCACCCGCCAGAGCAGCACGCTCATCTCCATGGAAAACGGCATCGCCCGCCCCTACGCTTTGCAATCCATTGAGGAGCGCGGCTCTCTCTTCATTGCTCCCGGTGATGAGGTGTATGAAGGCATGATTGTAGGTGAGAATCCCAAACCCATCGACATCCCGGTGAATCCCACCCGCGAAAAGCACCTTACCAACCACCGCTCCGCCACGAAGAATGACTCCATCCAGCTGACCCCGCCGCGCGTATTCACCCTGGAGCGAGCCATCGAATACATCGAACCGGACGAGCTGGTGGAAGCCACCCCGCACTTCATCCGCATGCGGAAACGCATTCTGGATGCCACCGCCCGCAAGCGCGCCGGCATTGCCGAGCAGAATCTGGGCTGATTTCAACCTCTGTTCTCATCAATACAATGGACTGGAGCTGGTTTACACAGATGATACCCGACATGGGAAGCACCCTTTCCATGCTTCTTTACGGTCTCGCCATCATTCTGGCGGCGGCCGGCTTTCTGGGCTGCATTCTCCCCTACCCCGGACATCTGCTGGTGCTGGGAGCCTGCATTTCCGCAGCCTTTGCCAAAGGTGAGCCCTATCCCGCCTGGTGGGTATGGATGATTCTCGTCCTGCTGATGATTTTCGGCACCATTGTGGACAACATCACCACCCTGATGGGTGCGCGTCGCTTCGGGTGCAGCAAAGCTGCCCTGTGGGGCACCTTCATCGGTGTCATTATCGGGGCTTTCTTCCCGCCATTCGGGCTCATCGTCGGCCCCTTTGCCGGTGCCTTCCTGGCAGAAATGATATTTGCCCGCAAAGACGTAAAATCCTCTGCCACATCCGGCATGGGTGCCACGCTGGGCTACCTGGCCGGCGTGGTTGCCAAATTCATCATTGCCGGCTTCATGCTGCTGGTATATTTCATTTTCTGACCATTTTTGTCCGTCTCGCAACAAAGCAACACATTGACCGCATACCGTCTTTTAACGCTACTTTCGAGGAGGATACCGGAATTCCGCTTCATCTCTCTTTCAACTTCCCGCAAATTCTCGCATTGCATGTGACTAATCCGACACATTGCCCGTTTTGGCTTGAAAAAGCGGTCCGGCATGATAGGATGAAGGCAGAAAACGGATTCCGCACATGACCGTATCCTGGAATATAGCCCTGGGGCTGATGGTGGTGGCCTTTATCCTGCCGTTCATCTTTCTGCACAGCCAGATGGCCGCGCAGCGCCGCCGCAGTCGCAGCGACCATGATGAGCTGGAGCACCTGCGGCTCATGCTTCGGGATTTGGAAGAACACGTCCGCAAGGACAAGTCACTCTTTCTGGAAGCATTGGGCGTGCCGTTCCTGCTGATTCGCCGCTCCGGGCGACTGGTCATGGCCAACAGCCACGCCGGGCAGCTGCTCAGCATCAATGCCGGCCACAGCGTCAACCTCCTGCGCTACCTGCCGGAATCCGAGCTCCGCAGTCTGATACAGAAAGCTGCCGGCTGCGCGGAACAGGCTCGATATACCCTCACCATTCCTTTGAACGGAGAGGAACGTGTCTACCGTGCCAAGGTGACTCCACTGCAAACCGAAGAAGCTCTCATCGGCATCGTCTTTCACGATATCACTGAGCTGCACCGTACTCAGGTGATACGCCGCGAATTCGTGGCCAATGCTTCCCACGAGCTCCGCACCCCACTCACCATCATCCGCGGCTATCTGGAGTCGCTCACCGATGATACGGAAATGGCCGCAGACACCGAGGCGCGCACCCACGCCCTGCGGCTCATGAAAAAGCATGCCGACCGCATCGTGCGACTGGTGGAGGACATGCTCACCATCTCCCGCCTCGAAAACGCCGAAAAGGGCTACCTCCGCATGGACGATTTCGAATTTACAGCCGTGGCACAGGAGGTGCTGGCACGGCTGGAGAGCATGGCTCACGCACAGCAGGCAACGCTCAGTTGCCACCTCCCCGCCGATGGGCTGACACTGCACGGCGACAAGTTCTACTGGGCGCAAATTCTCTTCAACCTCATGGAGAATGCCCTGAAAAACAACCCGGCACCGGGGCTCTGCGTAGACCTGAGCGCCACGCAGAACGAAATGGGCTTCATCATCAGCGTAACCGATAACGGCGTGGGCATCCCGGCTGAGCACCTGCCCTTCATCTTCAACCGTTTCTACCGCGCCAACACCTCCGCAAACATCAAGGGAACCGGGTTGGGGCTCTCCATCGTCCGCCATGCTGTGGAAGCCCACGGCGGAACCATCACGGCGGAAAGCGTTCCGAAACAACGCACCGTCTTTACCATCACACTGCCTGAGCGGGCTAAAGAATAATTCTTTAGCCTGCGAAACTGTTTTTTTCTTGACGGACGGGGAAAAGAGGTGTTAACTTTAGACGTTATCGCGATGAAATCTTTCTTCCAAAAGCTCGCATGCAGCGGCATGGTCTTGTTCTGTGGGGTGGCTCAGGCATCTGAAGAGGCGCACAAGCTCTCAAATGATGCTCCGGTGCTGTGGAATATCGATATCCCTTTCTGGCCGGGGCACAGTCTGCCCATCACCAACTCTCTGGTCATGATGGCCGCTGCCGTGGTTGTACTCACCCTCCTGCTGCGCCTGGCCACACGAAAGATGGAACGCATCCCCGGCAAGCTCCAGAACTTCGTGGAATGGATTTTTGAAACGCTCTTCAACTTTGTGTCCGGGCTTACCGGCAAGCATCTGGCTCAGCGCTACTTCTGGTACTTCGCCAGCATTTTCCTGCTGATTCTGATCAGCAACTACATGGGGCTGCTGCCCGGGGTGGGTGAGATTCTCTACGGACACGACCCGCTGCTGCGCGGTGCCAACGCCGATTTGAACATCACACTTTTCCTGGGTCTGTTCTACACACTGCTGTGGTTCGTGTGGTGTCTGCGCGAACAGGGAGTCAAGCACTTTGTGCTGCACATCTTCGGGCCCAAGGGTGGACTGAGCGGTCTGCTCAAGAACCTGCTGCTGCCGGTCTTCTTCTTCGTGGGCCTCATTGAAATCCTCTCCATCGGCATCCGCCCCGTGGCACTGGCCGCCCGACTTTTCGGCAACATCTATGCCGGTGAGGCCATTCTGGAGCAGATGCTCAACATCTCGTCCAATCCTTTCATCAGCGCACTGGCCGCTCTGCCGTTCATGTGTCTGGAAATTCTCGTCGGCTTCGTGCAGGCACTCGTTTTCCTGATGCTCACCGCCATCTTCCTCAAGACGCAGGTGGGCGATGGAGAGGAACACCACGCCTGATTGCACCGACGCTCCGTCCCCTTTCCCGCTGCTGATCATGCAGCAAAGCCGTGAGGCAGCGGGTTCACCAAACAAAACAACAAACCATAGAAAAATACATATTATGATGCTCCCCATGCTTGCCACCGCCGCCATCAAGTCCGGCATGGCCGTTATCGGTGCCGGTCTCGGCATCGGTCTCATTGGTATGAAGGCCGCTGAATCCACCGGCCGCAACCCCGGCGCCTCCGGTCAGGTGCTTACCATCTCCATCATTCTGGCCGCTCTGGTGGAAGGTGTTGCTTTCGTGGCTATCTTCATGTAAATCCTTACATCCCGGAGCCGCGCGGAACGCGCGGCTCCCGTCCCCTTTCCCCTTCTTTTTCAACCAAAACTCCATCTCACAAGAATATGTACCAACCGCTTCTCGCAGCAGGATTGCAGGAACTCCCGGAGACATTCGGGCTGCACGCCGAAGCTTTCATCGCGCACTGCATCGCGTTCACCGTTCTGGTGTTCATCATCGTCAAGTTCGGCCTCAAGCCGGTCATGACCCTGCTGGAGGAACGCCGCAAGCGCATCGTTGAGGGCGAGGAAATGCACGCCCGCAGTCAGAAGGAACTCGAAGAGGTGCAAGCCGCCGGCGAAAAAATCATGGACGAGGCTCGCGAATCCGGTCGCAAGGAGATGGAGCATGCCCGCGCCACTGCGGCCAAGCTGCAGGACGACCTCTCTGCCAAGGCAAGCGCGGAGGCTCAGACCGTCATTGAGAACGCCCGCAAGCAGGCAGCTCTGGACACCCAGCGAGAGAAAGATGCCCTCAAGGGCGAGTTTGCCCGTCTCGTGGCACAGGCTACCGCCCAGGTCACCGGCAAGGTACTGACAGAGGAAGACCACCGCCGCATCAACGCCGAGGCCATCTCTCACCTGTAAAGCCCCCCTTTTTACCGGAAAGCTGCCGATATGAAAATCACCAAGGACATACAGGCCCAGGCACGCCGTCTCATGCGCCTCTGCATGAGCCCGGAGGGTCTGCTGATTGAGGAAAATGTACGCAAGGTGGCAGCCGGCATCACGGCGAGCAAGCCGCGCAACTACATTGCCCTGCTAACTGCATTCACCAATCTGGTACGGCTGGAGCAGGAAGCCCGCACCGCCACCATCACCAGCGCCGTCCCCCTGTCGGACAGCGAGAAAAACGCCATCTGCGCCCGTCTCAACGCCCGCAAACCCGGACTCATCTATAACTGGCAGGTTAACCCCGACCTCATCGGCGGCATCACCGTCTGCGTGGGCGACCAAGTGACCGACGCCTCCGTCAAATCCCGTATCGAACGACTTTCCCGCATCTGAGAACCCCTTAATTTCCCCTCCACGGTATGAGCAACATCGTACAAGAACTCGAAGCACAAATCCGCAACGCCACCGCTGCCTCCGTCAGCGAGAATATCGGCGTCATCAAATCCATCGGCGACGGCGTGGTCCGCATTGAAGGCCTCAGCAACGCCATGTTGAACGAAATGATTGAATTCCCCGGCGGTGTCATGGGGTTGGCCATGAACCTCGAAGAACACGAGGTGGGTGCCGTGCTCATCGGCTCCGGCGCTGCCCTCAAGGAAGGCGACACCTGCAAAACCACCGGCAAGCTGCTTCAGGTGCCCGTGGGCTCCGGCCTGCTCGGCCGCGTAGTGGACACCCTCGGCAACCCGCTGGACGGCAAGGGTCCCATTCAGGCCTCTGCTTACTATCCCGTGGAAAAGATTGCCTCCGGCATCATTTCCCGTCAGGGTGTGAACCAGCCGGTACAGACGGGTATCCTGCCCATCGATGCCATGATTCCCATCGGACGCGGTCAGCGTGAGCTCATTATCGGCGACCGCTCCACCGGTAAAACAGCTCTGGCCATCGACACCATCATCTCCCAAGCCGACCAGAACCGCCGCGCAGAGGAAAGCGGCAATGCCGACTATCGCCCGCTCTACAGCATCTACGTGGCCATCGGCCAGAAGCGCGCCAACATCTCCCGCCTTGTCGCCAAACTGGAGGAAAGCGGCGCCATGCCCTACACCGTGGTGGTGGTAGCCTCCGCCTCCGACAGCGCCGCCATGCAGTACCTGGCTCCCTATGCCGGCTGCGCCATGGGTGAGTACTTCATGGACCAGGGCAAGGACGCGCTGATCGTGTATGATGACCTCTCCAAGCACGCCGTGGCCTACCGTCAGGTATCCCTGATTCTGCGCCGCCCCTCCGGTCGTGAAGCCTACCCCGGCGATGTATTCTACCTGCACAGCCGTCTGCTGGAGCGTGCCGCCCGCATCAACAGCGAAGGCGGTCGTAAAGGTGGCTCCCTCACCGCCCTGCCCATCATCGAAACACAGGCCGGCGACGTTTCCGCCTACATCCCCACCAACGTCATCTCCATCACCGACGGCCAGATTTTCCTGGATACCGACCTCTTCTATCAGGGTGTGCGCCCCGCCATCAACGTGGGTATCTCCGTGAGCCGCGTGGGCTCCAGCGCCCAGACCAAGATTGTGAAGAAGCTCGCCGGTTCCGTGAAGCTGGACCTCGCCCAGTTCGAAGAACTTCAGGCATTCGCCCAGTTCGGCTCCGATCTGGATGCCAACACCAAGGCCAAACTGGAGCGTGGTCGCCGCATCGTGGAACTCTTCAAGCAGGGGCAGTACGAGCCCAAGAGCCTCGCCATCGAGGTGATTGACCTCTACGCCATCCAGCGCGGCTTCCTCGATGACGTAGCCGTGGAGGACATCCGCAAGGTGCAGAAAGCCATGGAGGAAGAAGCCGCCATGAACGCCCCCGACCTGCTGGCAGCCATCGATGCCGAAAAAGCCCTGACGCCCGAGATTGACTCGAAGCTTCAGGAGTTCATCACCACCTTCAAATCCCGCCTGAAGAAGTAACAACATGGCCAGCCTGAGAGACATCAAACGGCGCATCAAGTCCGTACGCAACACATCGCAGATTACCAAGGCGATGCAGATGGTTGCGTCTGCAAAGATGCGTCGTGCTCAGGAGCTTGCACTGAACGGCCGTGCCTACATCAGCGCGCTTGCCAACGTGTTCAAGCACCTGCAGGACACCATCGCGGAGTGCTCCTCCCCGCTCATGCTGCGGAAAGAGGCGGGCAAGCCGTTGGTGGTTGTCATCAACACCGACCGCGGACTCTGCGGCGGGCTCAACTCCAACCTCTTCAAGGAGGTACTCACCTCCTGCCCCGCAGAGGCGGACTACATCACCATCGGTGCCAAGCTCAACCCGCAGTTTGCGCGCACCGGCCGCAACCTCGTGGCCTCCTTCAGCCCGGGCGACAGTTTCGATGAAGCAGAGCTCAAGCCGATTCTGGATTTCATCCGCAATTCTTTCCTGGACGGCACGTACAAGACTGTGACTGTGGCTTATCAGAAGTTCATCAACGTGATGGTGCAAAAGCCGCAGATCGTGGAGCTGCTGCCCATCACCCCGGAGGAACTGCTGGCAGTCGCCGCGCAGGATGACACGGAGGATGACAACAACGCCAACTTCCTGCTGGAGCCGGGCGCAGGCAGCCTGCTGGCCTCCATCCTGCCGCTCTACTTTGCCAACCTCCTCACCCAGCAGGTGCTGGAGGGCAAGGCCTCTGAGCAGTCTGCCCGTATGGTCGCCATGAAATCCGCTACCGAGAACGCCAAGAACCTCATCGGCGAACTCACGCTGGAATACAACAAGGCGCGCCAGACCCAGATTACCAACGAACTTCTCGAAATCACCACGGCTATGAAAGCCATGGAATAATCCCCCGCTTATTCTCCCTCAAACATCTTCAAAAATCACATTTCACTTATGAACACAGGTAAAATCGTGCAGGTTATCGGCGCCGTGGTAGACGTCGACTTCTCCCAGGCGCAGATGCCCGCCATTTACAACGCTCTCACCGTGGATTATGAAATCGACGGCAAGCCCACCCAGCTCGTGCTGGAGGTGGAGCAGCACCTGCCGGACGGCTGGGTGCGCACCGTGGCCATGAGCACCACGGACGGTCTGAAGCGCGGTATGGAGGTCATCGACACCGGCGCTCCCATCTCCGTGCCCGTGGGCCCGAAGGTGCTGGGCCGTATCTTCAACGTGCTCGGCGAGACCGTGGACGAAAAGGGCCAGCTGGAGGGCGAGAAGCGCTACCCGATTCACCGCGAAGCCCCCTCTCTGGAGGAACAGGCCACCTCTTCCGAAGTGCTGGAATCCGGCATCAAGGTGATTGACCTCATCTGCCCCTTCCTCAAGGGCGGCAAGGCCGGTTCTTTCGGTGGTGCCGGTGTGGGCAAGACCGTGCTCATCATGGAGCTCATCAACAACATCGCCAAGGCGCACTCCGGTCTCTCCGTGTTCGCCGGTGTGGGTGAGCGCACCCGCGAAGGCAACGACTTCTACATGGAAATGAGCGAATCCGGCGTTATCGACCAGGAACACCCGGAAAACTCCAAGGTGGCTCTGGTGTACGGCCAGATGAACGAGCCGCCCGGTGCCCGTCTGCGCGTGGCTCTCTCCGCCCTGTCCATGTCCGAATACTTCCGCGATGAGGAAAACCGCGACGTGCTGCTCTTCGTGGACAACATCTTCCGATTCTCCCAGGCCGGTTCCGAGGTGTCCGCCCTGCTGGGTCGTACCCCCTCCGCCGTGGGTTACCAGCCCAACCTGGCCGAGGAAATGGCCGGGCTCCAGGAGCGAATCACCTCCACCCGCAAGGGCTCCATCACCTCCATGCAGGCCGTGTATGTGCCCGCAGACGACCTGACCGACCCCGCCCCCGCCACCACCTTCTCCCACCTGGACTCCACGGTGGTGCTGGATCGCGCCCTGTCCGCCCAGGGTATCTACCCCGCCGTGGATCCGCTGGCCTCCACCTCCAAGGCACTTTCTCCGGAGCTCGTGGGCGAGGAGCACTACCGCGTGGCTCGCGGCGTGCAGCAGACCCTCCAGCGCTACAAGGACCTGCAGGATATGATTGCCATTCTCGGCATGGACGAACTCTCCGAAGCCGACAAGCTCACGGTGAGCCGCGCCCGTAAGATTCAGCGCTTCCTGTCCCAGCCCTTCAGCGTGGCAGAGGTGTTCACCGGCATCAAGGGTCAGTACGTGCCCGTGGCCGAGACCGTGCGCGGCTTCGCCGAAATTCTGGACGGCAAGTGGGACTCCGTACCGGAAGGCAACTTCTACATGAAGGGCGGTATTGACACCGTTGAGAAATCCTGATTCCCTGCCCCGTCATGCACTTCAAAATCATCACCCCCCTGCGCACCGCGCTCGATCTGGACGTGACCGGACTCAAGCTTCCGGCCACCCAGGGCGAGATGGAAGTGCTGCCCGGCCATGCCGACCTCATCACCTCCGTTGCCAACGGTGAGCTGACCTACACCGCCGCCGGGGAGTCGAAGAGCCTCTTCGTGGGCGGCGGCTTCCTCCAGGTGGAGCATGGCGATGTCCTCCTCGTCACGGACACGGCGCTGGAAGCCGCAGCCATCGATACAGATACCGTCCAGGCGGCGCTGGAGCGGGCACAGAAAGCCCTCCGCGACCGCGCCTCCGTCCTCTCCCGCGAGGAACAGGCCTATCTGGAAGCCTGCATCGCCAAGCAGCTGGCCATGATGGAGTACTCCCGCATCAAGAAGCGCTGAGTACCCAACACAGCCCCGGACACTTTCACCCCGGCATTCCGCATCGGAATGCCGGGGATTTTCATCTTATTGCTCCGGCAATTTTTAATGGCTGCTCAAGCTGAGCGCAACATGGGAAATTGTCGGGGGAAAAAGTGCGGGCATTGCCCACACGCGAAATTACCGCCGTCCCGGCGGTAGTGAAAAAGAATGGCAGCCCGCAGGGCTGTGGAACTCTATCACTGCTGCCGGAGACAGCAATTTCGCTCGGCGAAAGCCGAATTTCGTTCGAGCCGCAGGCGAGAATTTCACTTCACTCTTCAGAGCGAACACCTCCCCCACAATTTCCCATTTACCGCATTAAACCGCACTTTTTAAAAATTCCCGTATACATGCTCATTCAGAAACGAGCGGAACGCATCATCCCGGAAACTTTCCCGCAAGGCTGCATCCCTTCCACCGTAATCAGCATACATGTAACGCTTCACCACCCGCAGCCGCTTGCCGAAATACTCACGGATAAACCCCACCTCCTTTCCTTCCCGATACAGAAAACTGACCAATACCGGTTCATCACCCTTCCATTCATTGTCATCCAAAGCTAACTCCCAATCCGCCTCTTCCTGATAAAAAAGCACTTCCTGTTCCTTTGTGAGCTTCTGCACCGCGCCCGGCGGGCGCTCCGGTGTACCCCGATACAGCAGAATACCGTTCTCCTCCCGCTCCGGCACCCACCATTGCCCCAGCTTGTAGTGTACCCCGCTCAGCTCTGCATACCAGCTATTCATCATTTACCCTCCGTCAAGTCACGATATTTCTCAAACAGGAACGCCACCCGCTCCGCATCGTCCGCAAAGCGCCGCCCGTATGCCCGCTCTACCGCCGCATCCAGCTTCCGGTGAGCCGCTGCCAGCTCCGGCGGCATCGTCAGCGGGTCATACAAATCCGCCAGCGAACACTCCGGGTACAGAGCCCTCGCATCCAGTACCCCCTGCGCCAGTTCGCTGATTTTTCCCTCCGTCTCCTCCGTCACCTCCGGCCAGGGGAACGTATTATAGACAACTGAGCCCGAATAGCGATAATCACTTTTCAAACGACCTGCAACTGTTCTCATCCATGACATGTGCATGGTGCTGGTCAATACTCCGAAATGATACAGACTCGCCTCGGAAACAATCAAATTTGCATTACTGGCAATGATATCTTTACTCATGAAACCAATGGGGATATATCGCCTTCTTTCTGAAGAGACCTGAGGAATACAGAGGTACTCTGTTTCTTTTTGCGGAGCTGAAAAAAACAGATAGGGCGTTTCTGCCGCTTGTCTGGTTGGAGCGGCTGTACTTCCTGCCCTCATTTTACTTACCTCGGACAGTCTGTGCATAATTTCCTTGCTGCCTTTATATACAGCAGGAGATATACTCCTTAACCATAAGCAATAGCGTTTTTCTCCTCCATTAATAAATTCCTTAGCGCCCACATACTGTCTTATACAGACGGATAACTTTGCATCTTCGGTTATCAAATTTTGTCTTTCTGTTTCAGACAAAAGCAGGTGTCCTCCATCTGCCGGCTTATTTCCGTAAGTTATGGACGGGATGCCTTTGCTGATGGGAACGCTTCTGTTACAGACAAGCACATTAGAAGCAGACACTAAGTATGGGTTTATATTTTTGACGAGGCTTGCCTCACCCTGCTTATTAAAAAGACATCGAAGGGTATAATCATGCCTTGAATGAAAGCCAATAATAACACAATGAACAGCAGCTTGTCCCTTACCCTCGTTATTCCATTTGAAAGTTCTATATGCGAAATGGAGCTTCACCCCGTATTCGGCGAGTAAACGCCCCCAAAAAGGCACTACTTGTTCTCCCTGTGTAATACTATTAGTGGAAACGAATGCAGCATCGATGCTGGTGTATACTTCTTTCTGTAAAATATGAACACCAAGTTTCCACCCAGCGT
>CAYYKC010000024.1:0-25432 GCA_964471605.1 uncultured Akkermansia sp.
GCACTAAGAGTGCATTTTTTTCAAAAAGTGTTGCATTTGAACTTGCAATTCACCCTTTTATTTCAGCGTTTTGTTGCTTTTCGACCCATTTATTTTATCTTTTTTTCAAAAAAACTTGCGGATTGGCGAAGGAGATGGATTAATGTTTACAGATACCATGCGAAAAGTGTTACACATCATCATTTCCGCGCTGGCAGGGCTGGCCGCAGCAGTTGCAGCAGAGGAAGCGGCACCGGGAGAGCCCTATGCCGGGCTGGCCGCAGCTGATGCAGAGGGCGGCGGGGTCATTGTCACCGCCGTGGCGCATTATGGCCCGGCGGACCGCGGCGGGGTGAATGCGGGCGATACCGTACTGAGCATCAATGACCGCCCCATCAGTACCATGAATGAGCTGCAGGCCGCGCTCACGGCCACCCATCCCGGAGAGAGGGTGAAGCTGGTGGTGCAGCGGCGGCATCTGCAGCTCACCCGCACCATCACCATCAGCAATCGGCTGGAGCCTCAGGCTGTGTTCCGCCCCTCCGACAAGCACCTGAGCGATGAAGAATGGGATGCGCTGGAGCACCAGCAGCGGCTCATCGCCGCCCAGTTGGCCACGGAAACACCGGATACCGCCGCCATCGCCGCCGCCTTTGCCGCCATCCGCGAGCTGCGGAGCGAGGATTGGAGCGGTGAGTGCTGCCACCTGTTTTTCTGGGGCAGCAAGAGCCTTCTCTACATCCGGGGGAATGAAGATTCCCTCGTCGCCACCGAGGTATTCTTTGACAAGGACAAAGCGGATGAAAAATACCGGCTGAGCGGGCGCGGTGCCGTCCCCTGTCTGCCGGAACACCTCCGCAAGCGCATCCGCTATCAGCTCGAAACCCTCCCCGACTTCCAATTCAACTTCTCCCTTCACCTCCGCGAAAAACAATGAACAAACTATTCACCCTACTCCTGATTCCCTCTGTTATGGTGTCCGCTGCGGCACAGGATGTCTCCCCGGAACTGCGCCGCGACATCTCTGAGCTCATCTCTCTGCGCTCCGCCGATAGTCTGCGCAGCGTCAGCGAATCACTCGGCAAAGCTTTTGTGCCGCAGATCTACCGCGAACACTTCCGAACCACCCTCCTGAGCGGAAAACCCGTGGAAGAGCCGGAAAAGACGGATTGCCCCATGGCGGTGGGTAGCGCCGGCAGCATTCTGAAGCAGTTTGAGCCCCGCGATTTCGATGTGCAATACGTCCTCAGCCGCATGGAGGAACACTTGGCCGCCCCGCCGCCCGATGATGAAGAAAAAGCCATGAAGGAACGGATGAAGCTCTACGAAAAGGTCGCAGAAGCCTATCGCCCGGTGCTCCGCGCGCGCGAAAAGGCAAAAGAGGACGAAATTCTGCGCGGCAATGCCACCCGCCAAGGCGTGGTCACGCTGGAATTCGGGGTGCAGATGGAAACGGAAGCGGGCGGCGATGACATCCGCAGCATCAACCGCAGCACCACGGAGACGGGGGTGGCCTTCTACACCCGCACCACTCGCCGCATGGAGTGGTCCGACCTGCCGGAAGCCATCCGGCTGCAGGAGGACAAGCTGCCAAAAGCCCGCAGCTGGACCTTCTGGGTGCCTGCCGAGGCCGCCGCCCAAGTGGAGGAGTTCAAAAAGAAAAAGGAAGAGAGCGAGGATAACCGCCGCGCCGAGCTGATGCAGAAACTCATGGGCGCACACGGCGGAGTCGGGGCGGTCATCAGCTCCGGCAAAAAGAAGAAAGCCACCCATCGTCGCCCGCAGCTCCCGGAAGAAGAGCCGGTAATGCAAAAAATCAAAGTCTGGAAAGACAATCCGGATGCCCCGGTGGAAACCCAGCCGGATGTGGTGAGCGACATGATTTAACCCCCATTGCTGACACCGATGAAAAGAGCATGTATTTCGCTGCTCCTGCTGATGGGGAGTCTGGTGGTCACTGCCGCAGAGGAGATGGAGCTGAGTCTCTACCCCTACATCCGCGATATTTCCGATGAACAGCGGGAAAAGTGGTCGCCTCAGGAAGCCATCAAGGCGCTGGGGCCCATGCCCGGTGCCCCCACACAGGCTACCCTCGATATGCTGGCAGAAACCTGGAAACAGCCGGAGGAGGAACGCCTGCAACACCGCCACAGGCAGATGGAGCAGCTGGTGAAGGAGAACCGTACCACGGATATGAACACCTTCATGCTCATCCTCTCCAACCGGCTCTGGTTCGAGTACCTGAGCCACCGTGACCGCGCCCTCTACGTCAGCCACATGCTCAAACCCTACGGGACAGAGAAGCCGCAGGAGCTGCCCCACCAACAGAACTGGCTCGGCTCCCTCTGCTTCGTCAGCGACTTTTACGCCGAATACATGCTGGGTATCACGGATGCCCAGCGCGGCATTCCCGCCCGCATCACGGAAAAGCGCTATACCCTGTACAAGCTGCGCCAAGGCCGCGCCGCAGAGGTGAACCGCCTGTGGAGTGCGCCGGAGGAGAATGCCGCCCTGCTGACCTCCTGCGGTTCTTCCTGGGCGCGGCGGATGCTGCGCTGCCTGCTGCACGACAGCTCGGTGCTGTACGACAGAGTCACCCGCAGCGGGCTCACCTGCTGGCACTATACCTGGGGCAAAGACCTCCCGCTCCCGCTGGAACTGGGGCTGCGCATCATGCAGCGCCGCAGTCTCGGCAACCTGCCCACAGCAGAGGAGTTGCAGCAGATGCGCGGCGCGGCTGACACGCTGCCGACGGAAATGAAAGCCTTTACCGTACGCAACCTGCTGGCGGCAGCGCCGGACAGCTCCCCCTGGAAAAAGCTGAACGACCCCACCGCCACCCCGGAGGAAATGCCGGACTGCACCGCCGTCCTCCTCCCGCAATGGAGCGATGAATGGCTGGGCGAGCCGAGCACGGTCGCACAGGACATTGCCGCGCTGGAACAACAGGTGCAGGAGGAAGCCGCAGCAGACAGGCTTTCCTCTCTGGTGCTGTTCACGCTGGCGGAGGATGCCCGACTCCTGCCGGACTATGCCTATACGCATGACATCCCCACGCAGGGGCATTTCCGCAGCTCCTCCACCTTTGACGTGGAGGTGTCGGAAAACGGCATTGATGTGCTCATCGATGAACATGGCCCCCGCTTTGCCCGCCATGATGAGGAGATGCGTCGCCGCTGCCGCGATCTGAAGGTAGCCCTGCACCGCTGTGCGCTGCAACTGGCGCTCCTGGAAAAGAAAGGTAAAACGGACGAGGTCAAAACCCACACCGCCGCGCTGGCCGACATCCTCAACCGCCATCGGCTCTGGCCGCTGCTCATCAGCCAGTACTGCATGCGGCATCTCGGTGCGGAAACTATGATTCAGCTCATGCACCATTGCGGGGCGGGCAGCCGCGTGCTCAACTGTCTGGGCAGCCGCTTCACCAACTCCGTCTCCTCCGCTCCCCATGTGTGGGCCAATCAGGAAACCAAACGCAGGGATGAATCCGACAAACCCGATCCGGAGCCGGAGCTGCTGGCCGCATGCCTGCGGGATGTACTCATCAACCGCGACCTCATGCCCCACAGCCCGGAGCAGCTGGAGGAGGTGCAACGCCGCTTCCTGCAGCGCGTGGAGCAGAGCCCCGACAAGCTGACGGTCATGGAGCTGCTGCGGGTCGGGCGCATGAACGACCTCCTGTACCGGCCGGAGATGCCCACAGAGGAGATTTCCGGCAACGAGAGCCGCTACGGCTACCTCCTGGTGCGCCACGCCCTCCGCAAAGGAGATTTGCCCACGGCGGAGAACATCCTCGCCCGCATGACCACCGACCCGAAGCACTACAGCTATGTGGGCACCCGTCTGGCCGCCGCGCTGGTGGCACGCGCGAAAGGCGATGAAGCCACCGCCCGCGAGCAGGAGCGACTGGGTATCACGCTGGCCGCCATTCACCTGAATTCACGCAATGTCTACTATTGGGAAGATGCACACCGGCTGCTGCTGGAGCATGGATTCACCCGGGAATCGGAGCGGCTTTTCCTGCTGCTGCCGAACCATGAGATGCGCTTCATGCGCCCGGAACTGGTGCGCTGTCTGGCGGCAGAAAAACGCTTCCGCAGCGCGGCTTTCTGGCTGGAATTCAATCTGGTGGACTACCTCAGCACCGCCACCCCCACCAACAGTATGGGAACTCATGCCGACCTGGTGCGCTGGCGGCTCATGGCAGATGTGTATCGGGCGCTTGATTTGTTGCAGCAGAATCAAACCGATGCCGGCATGCGGCTCCTGATGCAGGCTCTGCCGATGGTGGAGAAGATGCCGGAACTTGCGGCAGAGCTGGCTCCTGCCATCCTGCAATGTGCGGATATCCCCACCGCTACCCGCGAGGCGTACCGCCAACGGCTGCTGAAGCTCCTTCCCGAGTCACAGCATGCCGCCCTGAGCATCGCCGACTGCCCCACGGCAGATGAAAACGTCTCCTTCTCCGCCGCAGAGGGCGTACGGGCGCCGAGCCCCTTCGAATCACCCCTCTACACCTGGCATCTGAAAAAAGAAACTGCCGAGGATGCCACGCCGGAGGATGAGCGCCGCGCCACCCGCAGCACCGTGCAGGCTCGCATCATCCGCGCCAACTACCATCAGAAAAACCTGCCGCTGCGCGTGGTACTGGAGACGGAGACAGGTCGTCAACTGAATGTTCCGCTGGAGGAGCTGGAACCGGATGACCTCAACAATCTCATTGACTGGAAAGAGCGCAACAACATCCAAACCTGGAAAATCAACGAGCAGAAAGTCTACGACAGACGCCCGCTGGAAGCCCGTCCCGACCGCTACATTCAGGAAAGCACGAACGGAGCCCGATTCATTCTGGATGGGGTAGACGTGACGGATGGCCGCGTGGTGGAGTTCACCACCAGCAACGGTGAGCCGCAGAAAATCTATGCCAATATGCTGGATGAGGAATCCCGCCGCAGGATAGAGCAGAGTCTCCCCCTGGAGCAACGGCAGGCCACCCTCCATACCTCCCTGCCCGCCGCAGAGGCGGAAGCCTACCAACGCAAGGATGCCATCATGGTCTTCATGCTGGGCAAGCGCGGCGGCCCGGAAGAAAAGGAATTCCTGCGGACGCTGAATGATGCAGAGGGCAAGAGCTGGGCCGCCGGGTACGTGCTGCTGGTATGCTACAAGGACGAGCAGGGGCAGTGGGAACAAACAGGGCAGCAAATCATGCGCATCATCGAGCGTGAGGTCGCCGTGGTTGACCCGCCCGGCACGCCTGAGTACGACCGCATGCTGGACGGAGGCTTCTGTATCACGCTGGACCAGAAGCCGCATCTCCTCGCCCACCGCTTCCGAGGGGCACTTCCTCCGGAATACAAAACGCTGACACAGGCCATCAATCGCGGTGATGCCGCAGAGGTCACAAGGCTGCTGGATGCACACCCGCAACTGCTGCACACGCGCACGGTGGATTATTCCGGCTGCTGTCCGCTGCAAATCGCCATCCGCAGCGGCAAGGCAGGAATCGCAGAATTGCTGCTGAAGCGCGGAGCGAGCCCCAACACCCGCAACTACAGCGGCATGACGCTGCTGCATAGTGCCATTGCGAACCGTCCCCCGGAGATGGTGCGACTGCTGCTGAAACATGGGGCCGACCCCAACCGCCCTTCGCTGACCCATGATGGCCGCGTCACCTACCCGTTATTCCTCGCGCAGCGCCGTCCGCATGTTCTGAATGCCCTGCTGGAGCATGGTGTGCAGGTTGACCGGCTGAACGAGGACGGCGAGCACGCCCTCTTCCGGCTCACCGCGCAGGAGCCGGATGCGGATTTCCGGCGGCTGGAAGCGAATGCGCGATTGCTGGTGCCGAAGGGACTTCCGCTCAATCTCCGCAACAAACAGGGACAGAGCATCCTGTTCAGTCTGGCAATCTGTTCCTCCCTCGATAAATACGGCAAGAACCCGCAGCGGCTCGCCAACCTGCTCCGAGCCATGAAAACGCTCATCGAGCTGGGGGCAGATGTTCACGAAACGGCTGACGGTTCGCCCTCCCTCCTCTCCCGCCTGGCAGGCAGGAAGATTCATCCCGAAGTCGAGCAACTGCTCCGTGAGCACGGTGCAGGCGGTGACACCCCGCCCCAGGCAGAGAAGAAAACGCAGGATACAGGCGGTATCGATATCCAGGTGGAGCCGGGAGATGACGATATCCGCCGGATAACTCACGCCACCTTCACCATCGAAGGCCCGGTCAACAGCAGCAGAACCACCCCCATGACCTGGGATAAGCTGCCAAAGGAAATCCGCGACATGGCTGACCGCATCCCCAAAGGCAGCCGCTGGACCTTCCGACTGCCGGCCACACCTCCGGCTCCCGTCATCACCATCATCGTCTGGAAACAATAATCACTCACTTCCCGTTTTTCATGAAATTCTATACCCTTCCCCTCCTTTTTCTGCTGAGCGTCCTGCCGGCATCGGCCGTTGAAGAAATCGCTTCTCCCTACTCCGCCGGCCTCTGCAAACCCATCTCGCAGCGCAAGTTTGAGAAATGGGATTTTCAGCAGGCTGTCCGCGCCCTGGGCAACCCGCCCGGAGCCGTGACGATGGCCACCTACGACATGCTGCGCAGCACCTGGGAACAGGAGGGCTACTCCCGCCGCAACGGTCGGCTGCACTACCTGATGGCTGAGCTGATGAAGAACGGTAACACCACGGATATGAACACCTGGATGCTGATTCGGGCAAACTCCACCTGGATGAACCACCACTGCGCCTATGACCGCCGCCTGTTCTTCACCCACCTGCTCAAGCCCTATGAGCAGGAAAAACCCCGCGAGCTGCCCCACCAGCTCAACTGGCTTCGCGAGCTGAATTTCATTGAGAGCTTCCATACCCCACACCTGATGGGTATCATGACCGCCCAGCGGGGCATACCCGCCACACAAATTGAGCGAATCAATCCTGCTACCCGCAACTATTACACCCCGGCAGAGGTAAACCGGCTCTGGAGCGACCCGGCGGCACATGCACCATTCTTCATGTGGTACGGCAGTGACTTTGCGCGCCACACGCTGCGCGCACTGCTGCATGACAGCTCAGTCATCTACGAAAGCGCCCGCCGCAGTGGCCTGACCTGCTGGGACTACACCTGGGGCAGAGATTTACCGGAACCGATAGCTCAGGGGCTGCTGCTCATGCAGAAGCGCTCGCAGGGCATTCTCCCCACAGCGGAAGAACTGGACAGCATCCGCAAGGCTGCCGAAGGCCTCCCGCCGGAGATGCAGGGCTTCATCGTCCGCAACATGCTGGCAGCAGACCCCACCTGCATGCCCTGGAAAAAGCTGGATGACCCGGCGGCAGCGCTGACGGAGATGCCGGACTGCACGGCGGTGTTGATGCCGCAGTGGAGCGATGAGCTGCTGGGACGGAGTGAAGGGATAGAGCAGGATTTGGCTGCGCTGGAGCAGCTGGTGCAGCAGGAGCAGGAGGCCGACATGCTTTCCTCTCTGGTGCTGTTCACGCTGGCAGACGGCTCCCGCCTCCGCAAAGACCACGAGTTCAAACAGGAAATCCCCACTCAGGGGCATTACCGCTACTCCTCCACCTTTGATGTGGAGGTATCCGAAAACGGTATCGATGTTCTCATCGATGAAAAAGGCCCGCGCTTTGCCCGAAATGATGAGGAGATGCGCCGCCGCTGCCGGAATCTGAATGTCGCACTGCACCGCTGCGCCCTCCGGCTGGCGCTGATGGAGCGCGACGGCAGAAGCGAGGAGCTGAACCAACACAGCGCAGCGCTGGCGGAGCTGTGCAATCGACTGCGCATCTGGCCGCTCCTGCTCAATGAGCTGGCGCTGCGGAAGCTCAGCCCGGAGTGTACCGTGCAGCTACTGCACCACTGCAAGGGTGGCGATAATATCCAGCGCAGTCTGGTGGCGCTCGCAACCGGCGGCAGTGCCACCAATGTATACAGCTGGGCCAACCTGCTCACCACCAATCGGGATGAGGACAACAAACCCGCCCCGGAGCCGGAGCTGCTGGCCGCGCAGCTGCGCGATTACCTCATCAACCGCGGGATGATGTCCCATACGCAGCAACAGCTGGAAGAAATGCAGAAACGATTCCTGGAGCTGGATAACCGATTCCCGCGCAAGGGGATAGCGGAATCCCTGCTGCTGGTCGGACGCATGAATGACACCCTGTACACGCCGGATATCGAGGCTAATCGCATCTCCGGCGAGAGCAGTCGGCGCGGTTACTTCCTCATCCGCCACGCGCTGAAGAAAGGCGATTCAGCCACCGCTGAAAAGCTGCTGGCCGCCATGACCGCCAACCCGAAACACTACCGCCACACCGGCACACGCCTTGCCGCCGCGCTGGTGGCCCGCGCCAAAGGTGATGAAGCAGCTGCCCGTGAGCATGAGCGGCTGGGTATCACCCAGGCGGCCATGCACCAATTCTCATACTACACCTTCCACTGGGCAGATGCACACCGTCTCCTGCTGGAACATGGATTCACCCGCGAGAGTGAAAGGCTCTTCCTCCTGGTGCCGGAACGCGACTTAATCTTCACCCGCCCGGATCTCACGTTGAAACTGGCCGAGCAGCGTAAGTTCCGCAGCGCCGCCTTCTCGGCGGAAATGTCGCTGGCCCGTTTCTGCAGCAACGCTGTCCCCATTTCCGGCATGGGAACCCAGAAAGACCTGCTGACCTGGCGGCTTCAGGCAGATGTGTACCATGCGCTCGCCCTGCTGCAACAGGGCAATAACGAGGCGGCTTATGCCCTCCTGAACACCGCTATGGCCCAGCTGGAGCGCATGCCGGAGGCCGCCGCCCTGCTGGCTCCGGCGCTGCTCACCTGTGCGGATATCCCCGCCGACACCCGACAGAGCTACCGCGAGCGACTCCTCCGGGGCGCGGCCTCTCACCCGGCAGCCCTTGCGGCGCTGCAACAAGTGCCGCAGGCAGACCTGCCCACCGTGGATGAAAGCGCTGAGGTGGCGGTGCTGCAAAAACTGCATGAGCCGGAAGGAATCAAGCCCCTGGAATCCCCCTATTACACCTGGCACCTGCAAAAACAGGGAGAAAGCGATGAAGAAACCGAGCAGGATGAACGCACCGCCACCCGCGTCACCATCGATGCCCGCATCATCTCCACCCAATACGAACAGCGAGGCCGTGCTCCCTGGGTGGAACTGGAAACCGAAACCGGACGCAGAATAAAGGTCGAGTTCGATGATTTGCAGGCCGATGACCTCGCCAACATCATCGACTGGAAAGAACGTAACAACATCCGCACCTGGGTTTACCGCGAAACACCCTACACCGAGCCGGCTCCCTTCGATGCGCGCCTCGACCGCATGGTGCAGGGCAAATCCGGCGGAAAAAACCTGCGCAACGGGGTGGATGTATCGGACGGAAGACAAGCCGAATTCACCCGTACGGACGGCACCTACGCCAAAATCTATGTGAACCAGCTGAATGATGAGGCCGTCTCCTGCATCGAGCAATTCCCCCGCAAGGAAAAATTGGCCCCGCATCTGCACACCTCCCTGCCGGAAGCGGAAGCCGATGCCGTGCGCCGCAATGTCACCCTCCGCATCTTCATGCTCGGCAAACGCGGCGGTCCGGAAGAGGCCGATTTCCGCAACCACCTGGACAAAGAAGGAATCAGCATGCAGACAAACAATGCTCTGCTGGTATGCTACAAAGATGAAAACGGCGAATGGGAAGCACCCGGGCAGGCTGTTATGCAGATGCTGAATAATATAAGGGAATTATATGAAACACCCGGTGAAAACAGCTTATCCGGTGGTTTTATGCTGGATATCTCACGAGCGAATTCCCTCAGAGAATATCGCCCTGCCGTCTTCCTCTACCGCTACGGAAACAACGCCTGGAACGACCCGGATTATAAAGCACTCACAGAGGCTATCCGAAAAGGAAACCGCACACAGGCAGAACAACTGCTGGATGCCCGTCCGGAGCTGGTAAAAGCCCATTCCTACTACACCGGCATGAGCGGCGTCCTCTCCACAGCTATTCTGAACAGAAAACCGGACATGCTCGAACTGATGCTGCAACGCGGTGCCAACCCCAACTCCCGCACGGCAGACGGTCATACAGTCCTCTTTCAGGCAACGTTCTCTCCGGAAATGCTCCGCATCCTGCTGAAATACGGTGCGCGGCATGATATGCTCTCCCGTGAACTGAACGGAAACTGCATCCACCCCCTCTTTGCCGCTTGCAAACACCCGGAGGCAGTCAAAGTGCTGCTGGAGCACGGAGTAGACCCTAACACCCTGAATGAGGAGGGCGAAAACGCCCTGCACTCTCTTATCACCAGCAATATGCAGATTGACGGTAATGCCCTGATTCAGCTCGCCAAAGTCATGATTCCCGCCGGTCTGAACATCAACGCCAAAGATGCCATGGGGCGCAGCCTCCTTTTCAAAGTAGCGGAATGCGCCGCTCTCAATGCACCCGGTCAAGCCTTCGGCAAACCCGAGCAACATGCGATGATGCTTCAGACCATGAAGGAACTCATCGACCTCGGTGCCGACCCGGAAGAAAGCTCCGACGGCTTCCCCCCGCTGCTGGACAGACTCAAAAAGGTCTACACCCCGACCATCAACATCGAATTCTGCCCCGAAGTCGAACAAATCCTCCGCGAGTACCGCAAAAAACCGCAAAACTGACCCGACATGAACTCTACACCACCCATAAAACACAAAAATCATCTGTTTTTCTCCATCCTTTCAGCATCGGTAGGTGCTGTGGTTGGCGCGGTGGTCATATCCATTCAGCATGAGGCGCTGAGCGTGGAGCGGACGGAGGCGTTTGCTGTCTATCAAAAGGCCGGGCTGGCCTATCTGGATCATACCCTCCGGCACGGTGAGCCAACGGATTTCTCCTTTCTGCCGCGAGAGCTGAAAGATGCGGCAGGGAATCCGCTTCCGCCGCTGAGCGTTAGCGAGGAAGGGACGCTCACCTGCGAGCTCCGCTGCCCGCCGGGAACGCCGCCGAGCATCGGGAATTACCTGTTTCCACCCCATTCTCCTTGCCACATCAGCATCGGAGATATCGTCACCCCCCGGCAAAAGGCAGAACAGAGCTCCTTCTCTATCCCCGACCTTCCGAAAAGCATCCCGCATTCCCTTAGTTGGCTGCATCTGCTGAACACCCTCAAATACGAGGCCGAAGAGTCATCCTCCGTATGGGTCTATACCCTGCATGAAGGCAACTGCATCGTGGCTGTGCACGCCGATGCTATGGGCACGCTGCACTACACCGCCAATTGCTACGAATTGATCGACAACAGCTACCGAGAGCTGAGCAGCATCCGCTACTCCTCCCGCACGGATTTTTCCGAGCCCACCCTCCGCAACGGTCTCTTTTCCGTCACCTCTAAGAAAAGCGGGAAAACCATCTCCTTCGACATCCGCACCGGCGGAACGTACGAGGAATGACGCAAGCTCTACGGATTCTGCGATCGTTGTGTTCAGGAGAAAGGGTAAGGGTAGCAAAACTTCTGTTTAACGGAGAGATATGCCATTCGGGCACAAACCATCGACACCATCACCAGCAGAAACACGAAAAGAGCGGAGGCATAGGGGTATATCCCCTTCAATACCTCGCGATTTTGTAACTGTTCCAATTCGGCGAGATAGCGGCTGACCGCTTTGAACAGAGTATCACAGCTTCGGGAATCCAGCTCAAACTCTGCCAGACTCCGAGCATCATACAGTTCTTCCAGAACGGAACGAGTTTCGGAAGACACGGTGCTCTTCGGCCAGTTATCAATCGGCAAATAGCGGCTTTCCGCATCAGCATACAGACAGCTAGCATATTCCGTCACTGCTTCAGCAAGAAAATCCTGTCTACCAGCGGACTTTTGTGCTATCTCATCAAACCGGGACATCAAGTGCCTGTTGGTGTGCCTCTCCACCTTTTGCTGCAATTCGTACAACCCGTATTTTCCTGCGGCAAGGTTTCCCGCCACCCGGTGATGAATCATCATCGTTACCGGCCAGGCCGCTGTCAAGGCACAAAGGAAAACAACCGTTGCATGGCGACCAGGCCAGTCCTTTATCCACAACCGAGCCCACAGGTAGAGAAACCCAAACAACAGTACTAAGGCTCCGGTCAGCTCCAGCCACTGTACCAGCCCCCAGTAATGAAAAAGAGTTACATACATAATAATGAATTACTGCGGTATCACTTTTTCGGGTGAGCAGTTGATGCGTATATCCATGCGGCGGCAGCGAGAGTTCCACTCCTCCGATGTTTCTCCGTACTTCTTCTCTACCGGCACACGTGAGCCGAACCCGGATGTTGAGAAAAGCCCCAAACCGTCTTTGTTTTTATAGTCAGAAAGCTTCTCCCCCGAGGATCTTTCTTGTTCCAGCTCCTTCCAGACAGCCAGTGCGCGCAGCATGCTCAGCCAGTCGTTATCAAGCATTTCTTTCTTGCCTTTCTTATTCCCGATTTGAATGATAGCAGATCCAATGATGGTACCGGAGCCCGTTGTGTCAGCATGGCATTCAATGGAGATATTATCAATAGGGAATTCCCCGCGCGTCACTCCTTCTCCTATTTCGCGAAGCAAGTCAGAAATTTTTTTGAGGTTGTCCTTGTTTGCGGCTCTTGGTTCCCGGACGTTGGTATCAAAGCCCACGACAGATTCAGGGACGCGAATGACACCTTCATCCTTGAGAAGCTCAATACCCGCCTTAACCAGCGCCTGATACTTATCTTGTTTCAGCAGTTTCTCAATCTCATCCATCACGGACTTGCGGTTATCCCTGTTGATTTCCTCCACAAGTTTCCGATTTGTTTCGGAAAGCTCCTTTTTCTCATCTTTCAATCCGTCAATTTCAGTTTTGGTTGCAGCCAGTTGATTTTGCGCTTCTTGCAGTTGTTCTTCCAGTAGTTGTATTCTTTGCTGCAAGGTTGTCAGCAATTTATTTCCCTGGAATGCCTTGCGCAATTGTTCTTCCAGATTCGCTTTTTCCTGCACCAAACGCTTTATCCTTTCTTCCAAGGCCGATTTCTCGGAGCGCGGAACAGAATCATTCAGGAGCGCAATCAGTTCCTCTTTCGTTTTTCCTTCCGCGCCGCCTGCTGCGCGTTGGATGCGCTCCCGTACCTCTCGCAGCAGCTGATGATAGCGGGGCCCATTTTCCTCCACCTCCATCTGTTTATCCGGAAAGACCATGCAGTACAGCAGGCACGCAGCCTTGCGTAAATGATAGTTCTTGCCCTCTTCCGGAATGTAAGAAAGAAGAATTTCATCATCAGCTGCTGTGTTAAAATACACCCGGTGCAAGGTAGGAATCTCTGTAAGCTCATACAGCTTTTGAGCAAGCCCGGGGCTATTCACCATATCCTTTTCCCTGAGAATATCTTCAGGCAGAGCGCCAACTTCGTTCGGATGTACCCTGTGAAGATGCGCCACCAACGCAACAGCTTCTTCCCGAGCCAATGAGGATATGTATTCATCCCCTTTACCTTTCTCTGAATTACTGGTAGCATAAAGAGCCAAAGCAATCACAAAAAAAGCCAGAAACATATCACTGACGCAGGGCCAGAAATTGTCCTCTGTATTCAAATTATTTCTGTTCATGGCAATAAATAATTGAAGTGGAGTCTAATCAGTTCAAATGCAACTTCTTACTGCGTTGCTGGAATTTCTCATGTAGACACTCCGAGGCATTTATCAATCCGCCCAACTGTTGTTTCATCTGGTTAACGGTATACTGCACGTCTTGCTCGCCTTTTTCAATATGGTCCTTGAAGTCCGCATTGTGTGTTTCTAATTTCTCTGCAATATCAGCTGAGGCCTGCTGCGCTTTTCGTGCTTCCTCCAGACTGTTATAGGCAGCGTTGGCCGATCCCTCAATTTTACGGCTCAAATCAGCCATAGAGGACATCACCCGTTCCACAGCAACCTTCCCCTCATTAACGGAGCGGAGAACCTGTTCATATCCTGTGATATTGTTCCCCATTTCTGACAACAGCTTTGCATTTTGTTCCAACAGTTGAATCATTTCACTTGTTCCCAGAACCTCGTCAGATATGGAGGCCAGATGCGAAGATAACTCGCCGTACTGACTGTGGGCCTTCTTACAGGCTTCTTTCAGCGTCTCATTTTGTCGGGAAAGGTCAGTAATGCTTTGAGAGAATTCGGAACTCAAATCCTCGCCTTCTTGTATCTTGCTGCCAATGACTTGCATGCGTTTCTCAGATTTGGCGAGGTGTTGCAGCAGCCCTTCGAAAGAACCTATAGTGCTTTCATAGGCAGCCTGAATCCGATTGGAAATATCGTGCACTTTCTCGGCAGAATTTTTAACGGATTGACTGAGTTCCTGCATAGATTGAGCCATGAGCTGCACGCTGTCAATCCTGAGATTCAGCTTATTAATCTGCTGACTGAGATCCATAGTCTTGCCTCCCATCCCGGAAACCGGCTGCATGAGGGGGATAACCTCCGTCATGGTAAACAGATCCAGTTTTTCCAGATAATTATCCAACCGGGCAACATACCAGCCTCTGAGCCACATCAACACAACCGTACAGCCCACAGCCAACATACTGGGTTCTAGTGCCGGGCGCAACGAACCAGGGGAGAGCTGCTCAATGCCGCCCACCACGTCATGCACCCCCAACAGGGTGCCGCAGATACCAACTATAAGCAAAAAGGAGGTGATGGTGCGCAGCAACATGGAGGAATAACGGCTCATCTCATCCTGAAGCGTCAGCGTGTGTAAGTCATGCAAAGACGGCACCATCTGTGCCTCCGTGCGGTTAATGGATTCAAAAATGGTCTTCATGCGTAGCAGAAGATGCCGTCCTTGACCGACCCTAACTTCCCCCTTAACTTCCTCAGAATTACCCTGTTCTTTCTTCAGCCACTCTTCGAGCGCTTTTCGGCGCGCGTGGCGTTCCTCATTGTCACCAAGAATTTCTCTGTGCAGTCGGGGAGTCAGTTTTCCGGCCTCGCGGTTCACCCCATGGAGCGCCACCCGGAAACTGATTATCCCGATTGATGCACACAACCAGACCCCTCCAGTGATTATTTCAGTTATTTCCATTGCTGATTGCTTCTATCATTCGCTTTTATATTCTGCTCAGAGCCAGATACATGTTGGTTGAATATAACAACAACAGCAGCAGCACTGCCAGCCATTTCCACCAGTATTTTGTACTGTTTTTAGTATATTCCTCTATCTGCTCTGTAAGATTGTTGTTTATTTTTTTCAATTCTTTTTCCTGTTTCTCAAAGGTATCAGTGAGATTTTTAACCTTTTCCGCCGTTTCGAAATGCTGGGTTTCCAGGCTCTTCCGGTACTTATCATACAGCCTCCAATTATTTGTCACTGCTTCCTGATGTTGTATGGACTGTTCCTGCACCAGCCGAATGACAGCCGTCGACTTTTCGGCCTGCTGCGTTACTTCCCGCTGAATGTTGCCGATACACTCACCGTTCTGTTGCATGCGAGACAGCATCTCCAGAAGCGCAGCTATGCCACCATGTAGCGTGTCTATCTGTTTACCCGGCAGGCTGCTCAGTCCGGAAGCAATTTCGCGTATCATCTGCAAATGTTGCGGCGTATCTTTCATGTTTTCGCAGTACAGGTGATAACGATCCAACTGTTCTACCATCAGAGTTTCCATAGGCGAGAGCAGTTGACGCAACGCATCTACGGATTCTCTCAGCTGGCGGCATTGCTCTTTATAAGCCATCGCCTGCCCTCCCAGCTTGTCTTCGAGTTGATTTATCCTGTCCGGAGTATAGTCTGCCCAATTCAGCCCTCTGCTCACGGTGTCCAGCCCCTCGGCAAGCTCAGCTAATTGCTTTTTTTGATCTTTCACGACAGAAGGGAACTGTTCCAGAAAGTGAATACTTTCCACAATTCTGCCAAAGGAACCTTCTAAACCAGTCACGCCATTTTCCAGTTCTTTGAGTGTTTGCTCGTTCAGCTCATCTGTGCGGAAAAGGGGAAAATAGAAGCGCAGGGTGTGACGATCCAGCCGCCCCAGATGCAGGTTAACCTTATGTCGGTACAGGGAACGCAGAATAATCAGGATGATGGTGAAAATCACTGCAAACGCACTGGGTAAGAGGGCATTGGCAACCTCACGGAGCTCTATTCGCCCGTTTGCTTCCAGAGGCAGAGCTTCATGCACACCGTATAGCGTTCCCAGAATTCCCAGAATAAGAAAAGTAGAGGTGATGTTGTTCAATATCCGTACCGGCCGTCTGCCCTGCTCTGCAACCAGGGTGAGCTCGTGCAAATCATCCAGCATCGGAACACGGCCATTTCCGTTTTCGAGCGGGAACGCTGCTTGCACAATCATTTTGGGGCGTTCACGATGATGCCAACGTGTATCATGGTTGTCGTCAGAAAACTCCTTGTTAAACAACTCAGTAAAAAACGAATCACGAGACCGAAGATAAGGCGTGGGGCATCTTTTGAATAATTGACGGAGACTCTCCGGAGCCAGCTCACGGTGTCGGTTTTCCTCAAATGCATTGCGTTCACGCCTCAAGCCGGCCTGAGCATGGAAATAGGAGAGCAGACCAACCATGGCTAAGTACATCAGTACTGAAAACTGCAACCAGTTCTCCTGAGGCAGCGTACCATTTCCTATCAACACCAAAACAACAAATTGACTCAGTACAACGGGAAAAAGGCGCGGTCCCTGTCGTTTCTTTTTTGGGTCGGAAGCATTGGGGAGGGGCGGGACGTCCGCGATGGGGCGCGGCTCCATGCTCGTGGCACGCCGGGGAGAATCGGCAGTCTTACCTGCCGGACTCACCGAGATTTTTTTCGCAACGTCCTGTAGTTTTTCGGGGGTATTGTGTTTCGTTTGCTCGCCGAGCGTTACGGATAAATTGTTATACGAATCAGAGACAAAGCAGTTGAACTGAGACGAGCTTGCTCCCATGTTTGTATTCTTCGGCTGTTGGGTGGTACTCATACCGATTGTGTCAGATAGTGATTCCCTTGATATGGTTCAGGATGGCGTCTACCTCACTGAGCCTGTCCTTCAGGCGGGAAGCATCCACACGGCGGTCCTCCTCCCGAATCGGTCGCTTCAACCGGCGCACATCCGTTTTCTCCGTAATTTTAAACAATGAAATGTCGCTCTGTTCATCCGGGGTGCAAATGGTATTCACACGTGTCTGAAGGCCTAGCAGCTCTTCGGCTCCCTCATCAAATCGAGATGTTGTCGTTTCCCCGGTGGGGTGTTCATCTGTTACATTCGGTAATTGGTCAATAGCAAGTTCCAAGGTCTGCTGCTGTTCTGTGACACCATGCCGCACTTCAAACAGAACCGGAATAATAACTGACATCGTCAATTCATCCAGACGGGAGATACAGAACTGTACTCTGCGCAGATATACAGAGCGGAGACATATCAACACAATCGTCCCCAGCACCGCGAAAGCGCTCGGACGCAAGGCGAGCGCCAAATCCGACAGATTCTCCGATATCTTGTTACCATGCCCCAGGAACGCATGCACTCCCGTCAGCGTTCCAAAAATCCCCAATACCAACAGAAATGACAGAATAGTGCTTACGCCAGCAACATCCGTTCGGCTCAGTTCCGTATGCAGGGAAATATCATGCAAGGCATTGAGTTTCGGCAGGATTCGGTGGCGTTTATCCTCTCCCGAGAACTCGTTGAGACTGCTGAAGATGATATCCATTCGCTGCCATGCCAGAGAAGCATGATTTTCTTCTTCCCGGAGCTGATCCAAACTGTCCTTACAGTTTTGGAGGCGCTGTTTTGCATGGTCACGTTCTTCTTCTTTCGTTCCGCACTCCTCGTATAGAGAAACCAGCAGGTTGGAGGCCAATAGATGACGCTCTTTGTTGATGCGGATAAGGGAGCGGAAACACATCACCACCCCGATACCGATAACCGCCAGCACAATCACAATCGTGAATTCCGGGTCTCCAAACAACTGTATCAGAAAGGTCAGCGGTTGTTTCCACAGGAAGTGGCAGATGGAAATCAGAACAATAGCTACAAATGCAAGCAGATAAAAGCCACTCCATCCGCTACGCATATTTTTGTCTCTCCGATTGGAAACGGTGGTATCCTGAAGGCTCATCTTTCTCAGTTTATCATCAAAGTTATCGTCCAGGCGATAGTAACAACAGCCCACAGCAAAATGAGCAGCTGGAGGCCGTGGTTTCGATCCCATTTCATCATGAGGTTTTTGAGACGCATCTGCACCCCCTTCCAGCCACGCGGGTAGTCCCGGAATGCTTCCCCATTCAGCGTGTTTATCTCCTCTTGCAATGTTCTTTTTTCTCCTTCCAACTGCTCCTTCACACGATTTCTACATTGAATGGCAGCATTCTTCAACTTGTCGCTTCCCTCCTTCAGTAAGGTGTAGCGTTCCCCCAGACGGTTCACCAGTTTCTCCAGATTGGTAACATATTCGCCTCCAAGATAATTCTTGATATTAGCATCGATGTTTCCGTCGAACTCATCAATTTTATGCACATGGGATTGATACTCCTGCATTTCCGCAGAAAGGCCCTTCATCCAGACAGCCAATTCCTGCCATTGATTGGTGTACTGCTGAAGGGCAGGAAACCGGTGTACACGTTCATGGATGTCAGCACCGAAATGAGAAATGCCATTGACAACCTCTCTTTGCTCCACCCATTTACCGGCAGATTTCCAGACTCTGCCTTCCATAGCGCAAATTCGCAGAATCAGTTTTTCTGTTTCCAGGATACGTTCCTGCAAATCCCTGAGAGAGGAATTCAGCGCCTCATATCCTTCATGCTGTCGGACGACAAAGCTGGCTGCTTTCTGTAACCAACCCTGTTCCTGAATGAAGCCGGCGCGTCTGAATTTCGCCATTTCCCGGCATTTATCCAGACCATTGCACACATCATCCAGAAGACTGAAGGTAGAGTCTTCATAAATCTGCATGTGGGATTTATAGGAGGTGACAGCAGATGATATTTCCTGCAGCTTTCCGTATGCAGTTGCGGCACTTTGCATGGCCAGCTCCAAGCGGTTCATATCAGCCTGGCTCTGAGAAATGGGACGAAAAAATGGCAAAAGACAGGTGAGAGTGTACTTGTTGAAATCAGATACAAAACGGGACAACGCGCCATTATAAAAGCCACGGCACGCCATCACTATCACGGTAAAAAACACGGCGTACGCACCAGGCATCAAGGCATCAGATAGCACGAACACGCCTTTCTCATCCACCTCAGCAAGCTGGTGGTGTACACCCAGCAGTGTTCCCAGAATCCCCAGCACCAGAACGCTGGGGGCTATCATTCGGAACAAAGCCGTCGCTCTGCCTCCCCGTTCCCGTTGCATGGTCAGTTCATGCAAATCTTCAAGAGGTGGAGCTTTTCTCACCAGATTGCTCGTATTGACTGAACTGAGAATGGCATACAGACGATCCGACACATAGCCAGAATGAAGAGAGGCTTCCCGTTGTTGCATTCCTGAGTACAGATAGCGCTGTACAGAGGCAGATGAATCCAGAGCTTCTCCATCATACCCGGCATCCCGAACGGCTGCAGTATAGGGATCAGTTATCACATTCCCTGCTTCATCCCGAATTTCCTTATTCCGGAAGCGATGAATCAGACTATCTATTTTAGCGATGCCGATGTCAACCTTACCTTCTTTAATCGTTTGCAACACGCGGTGTTCCATCTCCATATTGGTTTTGGCCCGCCAGACGGAACAAATGGCTATCACACTGACTGATATCAAGATGAACATCAGCAGCGCATCCAACACCTGCGGCAGTTGAGTCGACATATTCCCCATCTCCGCCAATGCTTCCGAAATCATTGACATAGTCCCCAGTCTTCCACCAGATTTCTTTTATGAGGCTTCTGGTACCGGGAAGATGATGAATACCTCCACACGGCGGCAGCGAGCCAGCTCATTCTCCTGTTCTTCAATCGAACGGGACAGACTAAGGTCACAGGCGGGCCGAGCCCAACCGGAGCCTATGGCACAATGCTTCAACTTGTCAGAGGCACTCATCTGCGGCATAACCTTCTTCTTGCTCACATTTTCGGCGCGCTCCTCTGAAAGTTTCAGGTTTTTCTTCCATGAATGAGGCTCCACGTCTAATTTTTTACCCCACTGCGGGTCGGCATGCCCCAGTACCACCACAGTCGCTTTCTCACTGCCCACAGCTTCCCGTATACGGGCAAAGGCCTGAGTGGAAGTATAGTAAGCGGCATCCGGATCCAGCATCACATCCTTCTCGCTGGCCTCTGTACTGCCGGTTTCGTAATACAAGGGCATGGTCACCCGTACACCGTACACCCATTCCGATTCCTGCTCATCATAACCGTACTCATTTGCCAAATCGCCCATCTTCCTGAACAGAACAGGCAAGGGCAAATCATCCCGCGTCAGTCGGTTGGCACGAGACATGGAATCCACCCCCAGCTGCACCGGCACAAAGCCGCGGAAGCTAATGAGTGAGGCAACGCGCTTATCCTCCGCATTAGCCGCAAATGTCAGCAAACTGCGGCTCAACACAGCAGAGCGGGAAGACGTATCTCTTGTACTGCGGTAGAAATATATACTGTAGCTATAGGCATAACGACCGGAGGCAATATTTTCCGGGGTGGGGCTCACCCCCTCCTTTTCCGATCGATACTCCTGTGGAATGTTCTTCTGAGCATCTTCGCTTTCCCATCCTGCCGCATAACAGATAGTGGGAATATTTTTTACAAATATATTACCGGCGGCATCTTTGTGCCAAACTCCCAGAATCATCTTATCCGCATACTTTTCACACAGTGCTTCCCGGCTCAGCTCCGCCGGCTCCTCCACATCAGATACTCCGGGCTGCAACCCACAGATGGCTACAGCGTCAGCCCGGCCTTTGTCAGACCTCGAAAAGACCTTGGGGTTGGAGACATCACGCAATGCCGCAGAGCGGATGCTGTTCACCTGATACTGATTGCCACGGAAAAACACCAGCGCGTCATAGCACACTCGCGCACGGAAAGAACGGCCCAACGTCTCGGTATCCAGCTCCTGCAGACTTTGGCCTTCCGGTAGCCAGCCCGCCAACATATCGCGAGTCGGGCGGTGCCCGGTCAACAGCAAATCAACATTCCCGGATAAGGCTAATGCTTCAAAAGCCTGCTCCTTTTCCAATGCCGGCAACACGCGAATTCGGAGCTTACCTGCTTCTTTGCCCTGTATAACGGCCGGAGCATTAACCTCTATCTCCCGATTTCCCTTTTTGCTGAGCTCCCAAGTAAAGCGCTTACCTTGCACGGGAGTTGCTTTATTTTCGCGCAACCAGAGTTCCACCAGCGGTACCAGCAACGATTCCGGCAAATCTCCTGTTGCCGCCAGCACCATGTCCGGATTAAATACCGGGGGAGGAGGGGCAGGTTTCAGGGGCGGCAGCAGCAGCGATTCCTCGTGCGGTTCGTATCCGCGAATATCCGCCATAATGGAATCAATCTCCTGTACCTTCGGTTTGGAGTGATCTACTTTAGCATCTGCACCGATGACCTGATTGCGATACATCTCCACCTCCTGCTGTTGCTTCCGGCGGACATCCAGTTCC
The DNA here is from genome assembly GCA_964471605.1 of uncultured Akkermansia sp. Classification (GTDB taxonomy): domain Bacteria; phylum Verrucomicrobiota; class Verrucomicrobiia; order Verrucomicrobiales; family Akkermansiaceae; genus Akkermansia. Next base: position 21,563 of record CAYYKC010000024.1, read on the forward strand.
ACCCGGAGCAAGCCCAGATAACGCTTGATTCTTTTGGTTGTCTGACGGTATATGTCACGCGAATCCCAATCCGGTTTCGTTATTTTTTTACCGTTTTCAGCAAACGACAACCGTTCCTCCAACCGGGAACACAGTTCTTCCATGCGTTTGCATGCCTCCAACTCTGCGTTCGGTTGCCCCGCCACCTTTTCCCAATCCGACAGGGTGGAGTCATAAAGAGTAACAGCCCGCTGCTGTTCCTCCTTTTGCTCCGCATTCAATCCCGGCAGCTGAGCCATGCGGGATGAACAGGAATCTATCACATGCTGCGGCTGTGCTTCCTTGTTATGCGACTCCACATATTCCACAAGTTCCGCCGCTTTCTGGCTGTTGTCTTCCAACCTGCCACGGTGGGCCTGCAAAGCACTCACCAAATCCGCAACCTTGTAGTTATCCTGAATTTCCGGGCGGGTTGCCATGAGCGCATTAGCCTCAGCCAACTCCTTGCTCACATCTTTCTTGAACGCTTTGGCAAGCATATCTGCCTCTTCCTGACCGCTGTCAGGTGTAAGCACGTACGCCAGTCCCAGTGCCAACAGAACACCGCAGCCTATTTTGATTATTCTTCCCTTTGTTACTTCATCCATGACTCCTGACTTCCAATTCTATTATTAATCTTATTCCTGTAATTCCAACAGCGTAGGACGGTCAAACTCCGGTGCAGAATCGATTCCACTATCATCAATATTGGATAAATACAGCTTTGCCCACTGCTTGTGTTCTACGCTTTCTCGGTACTTTCTCTCAGAATACTCTGCTACCGCCGTAAAACGGCAAGGCATCCAATACGGGATGTAAAGGAAGCGAACCTCCCCTGCTGTCCGGTGTTCGTAGATATCCGTACGCCCGGGCAATATCCGCGCGATTACGGGGCTTTTCTCTGTTATCGTTCTTCGCAACAACTCGTTTAATTCCTCATTCGCACAACCGGGCGGCAAGCCTATGAAAATGGCTGCGGCCGGGGATATCTGCGGCATTTTTAAACCATTTATCGGGCTGATGGCAGCGCTCAACGGCACAGCAGACAGAAAGGCGCAGAGTTCCTCCGCAATGCATTGCGCCAGCTCCCTACCCTGCAAGCACCCCGGTAAGGACAGCATTTTCTGTCCCACGGCGGCAAAGCGATAACTGCGTTTAATTTGCCCATTCTGACCGCATTCTCCCGGAACAACATCGCTCAAATCACTGCCTTCCATCGCCCGCAAAGCGGAGGGGGAAGTGTAGCAGCTTCCATAAACAATGGAATCAAAGCATGCAAGCGAGAGAGTCTGTATCTGTGTATTCAGGGATGGTTCCCCCGGTGCCAAGTCTGATGCTATGTACACCCGGCTAATGGGCAAGGTATACATACTCCGGGACATTTCATTCATATACGGACTGTATGCTCCCACGGCTAATGCATTCAAATCCCGCAAGGTGCAGTACTGGTTTTCATAGAAACAGCCCATATCGTTGCATGCAGGCTTAGCTCCTCCGGCGTAGCCGTACACCACAACGGAAGATTCAATCCCATAGTGAGATGCCAGAGATTGAATCAGAGTAATCATATCCAACAGACAACCGCTTCCCGTTCCGCCCCCCAGAGAACAGAACAGATGAAATCTTGCGGCTTTGATGGGATTGCCGTCACCTTCTTTCAGAAGTTCTGTGATACAACTCAGAATTTTCGGTGCGTTCAACGCAAACAAAGCCCGCCCTAATCGGCGCATTTGTGCGGAGCCGGAGCTCCGGCGCAATGCATTCCGTATAACTGCCGCGTCTCCGGTACACCATGACAGGTGCTCGGTCACTGCCCGTTCCAAATCACCTGTCCAGGGAGACAGGGTCGCATCCTCCGACAGCTCTGACAGCTCAGGGAACTCTCCCCCCTCCCTTAACAGAATTTGCTGCCACTTATGCGGATAATAATTTTTCGGCTCTCGTTCTGCAGCATCTTCCCAACATCTGAAAATATCATCAGAGGCATCAATGCACAAATACTCCGGCATGCACTCTTTTTGCTGCAGATGGTCACCATCTGCCGGGTGATGCATGAGGATACGGCGAAATTCCGCCACAGAACGACAGCCGGTTCCGCCCAAACCTATAATGATTTCTTTTCTCATATTCGTTCCCGGATTGTTCGCATGTGCCCCTGAGCCTTCAGCCCGCTACCACCGGACTGTGTCGACATTCCAACACAGTCCGGTGGCTGATTTAACATTTAATACGGTTTTAATATCAGAGTTTAAGCCAAGAGCGCACCCAATCCTGGCGCTCAGTAGCCTCCATGTACTCGGTCGACCCCACCGTCAATGCTTCCTTGTCATCGACATATTTCTGGAATATTTTTTTCAGTTCATCTCCGGACATCGCCTCATAAGAAGCGCCCTCCGAAGCCGGGTTGATTGCCATAAGAATTGCTTCATCCAGCGCAGACTTGTAGGATTTTTCCGGGAGTCTCTCCTGAGACTCCGGAAACTCTTTTCCATAGCAAATACCCGTCAGACTATCCACACCGATCGCGAACATGATACCGTTTCTGGCCGTGCGAACACATACCGGATACTCCTTGCCCTTGTACTTCACGTTGAGCTTGAAGGCCAGTTCGGTCTTGGCCATATTTTCTATATCATCCTCTCCTGCCTTAGTCAGAGCCGGACGGCTGGTAGATGAAGCGCCCATGTCCATTCCGCCATCATCATAATTGGCGAAATAGATTTTGTCAGCCTCTCCCTTACCCACCGTCTCACGATATTTTTTCTCCACAAATTCCAACACTCTCGCAAAGCGGCAGGGCATCCAATACGGAATATAGAGAACACGGATTTCTTCCGGCGTATCGTGTTCATAAAACTCGAGTCGACCACTCAAAATCGTGAACTTGGTCGGCTTGGAGGATTTAATTTTTTCTTTCAGCCAATCCACCAGTTCAGCATGTCTAGTATTTTTCGGCAAACCGATAACAATTGCAGCAGCAGGAGACACCTGAGGATTCGTCAGCCCGTCATTGCCGCGAATCTCCGCACTCACGGGTATATTGGACATGAATTCCTGAACTCTGGGCAATAATCTCTTTTCCCAGTTGCCTTGAATCTCTCCACCCACCTGGAACAAGCGCTCCACAATATCGCCGACCAGAACAGAATCCGCCGCCGAAGCATCCTTGGCAGCATCATGAATTTTCGTCATGACACCATCCAAAGTCGCATCACGCATTTCTGCCACAAACTTATCAAAAGAAGTGGCATTACAAGTAATGAGAGCAGACCCCTCTCCCACGGCATCCTTGAGCAAACCAGTAAAACGGTACATTTCCTCCTGGAACAGTTCCTCCTGCTCGTCCATTGCACCGCGTATCGTCTTCAGGTTCCCAGCATCGTATTCGTAAACATCCTTGATATTCGAACCCTCCGTTTTGGTGGAAGTTGCCAGTTCATGCTGAAAAGTTTTTTGCTTATTCTTGACATCACCCAAACAGCTCTCCATGCTCTTCTTCAAATCTTCTACCGAGGTCTCAAGTGCACGAATCATCGTCAGCACCTTATCTCCCAGTTCCTTGACGATTGCATAGTGATACGGGCGAAGGGCATTCAACACTCGGTTACGAGCATCCTGTAGCTGGGCAGCAATCATCTTTTCATCCAGCTTGGTACAAACAATCGTCAGCGGACCGAGCTTGTGCCATTCGGCTTCCCGATTGGCCATACGCTCGCAGATTCCTCTCTCCGTCTTATCCACATCATCCTGCTTGGCATTTTTCACCTCGTCATCCGCCCAAGTTTCAATCCGATTCTTATAGAGTCAATTATAATTTGAGGGAAATCTGAATTTTTGTAAAATTTGATTTCG
>CAYYKC010000025.1:0-22004 GCA_964471605.1 uncultured Akkermansia sp.
CTAAGAGTGCATTTTTTTCAAAAAGTGTTGCATTTGAACTTGCAATTCACCAATTCACCATGTAAAAACAAAAGCAACACCTGAAAGCCCCCCAAAAAAGACTACGGAGGAGCCCAAACTGCCCTGACAGGATGGGGGGAATACATGAAAAAAGGTCAGAAATGAGTCCGCCGATAGAGTTTTCTCCCCTTTTTCCCTGCATAAATTATATGGAATGAAAAAAATCTCATAAGTAGACTCCTTCGTCTTTTCGTTAGTAATCCGAACAAGGCTTCCATAGTTCTCACATGTATCCATCGCAACAAAAGGAATAAATTCCACTTGACAGCGCAACTTTTTTTACTTACCATCGGGGAAGTAAACTCCTGTATTTCCCGAAGGAATGGTTATGAAACGAGTTATCCTAGTTACCGGAGGTGCCGGGTTTATCGGCTCTCACGTTGTGCGCCGACTCTGCAATCGGTATCCGGAGTATCACATTATCAATCTGGATAAACTCACCTATGCCGGCAATATCGCTAATCTATCCGATATAGAATCACGACCAAATTATACCTTTATCCGAGGTGACATCTGCCATTTCGAGCTAGTGAACGATTTGTTTTGCCGGCATCGAATAACTGATGTCATACATTTAGCGGCGGAAAGTCACGTTGACCGTTCCATTACAGATCCGTTCACATTCGCCACAACAAATATCATGGGAACTATTTCCCTGTTGCAGGCAGCCTTGCAGCACTGGAAGCAAAACATGACTCATCACCGCTTCTACCATATATCCACAGATGAAGTATACGGCTCTCTCCCCCCCGGAAACAGCCTGTTCAGCGAAACGAGCCCCTATGACCCACACAGCCCGTACAGCGCCTCCAAAGCTTCTGCTGACCACTTTGTCCGGGCATATCACGCCACCTATGGACTGCCATGCATTATCTCGAACTGTTCCAATAACTACGGTCCGTTCCAATTTCCGGAAAAGCTTATTCCGCTTTTCATTCACAACATTTGCCATGGAAAAAAACTTCCCGTTTACGGACGGGGTGAAAACAGCCGAGACTGGATCTTTGTCGAGGATCATGCTGCAGCCATTGACACGATTCTCCACCGGGGACGCATCGGTCAAACATACAATATCGGTAGTTCCAACGAGTGGAGCAACATCGACCTTATTCATCTTCTCATCCGTACCACCGATCGACTGCTCGGCAATTCTCCCGGCAGCAGTCTTTCTCTCATCAGCCATGTCGAAGACCGCCCCGGCCACGACTTCCGCTACGCCATCGATGCCACAAAACTCAGATGTGAACTGGGCTGGAGGCCGTCGTATACCTTTGAACAAGGACTGGAACTCACCGTCCGCTGGTATTTGGAGCATCAGGATTGGTTGGATGCCATCGCCGGCAGCAAATAAACCGTCATCTACATCAACCTCAGGATTTTTCTCACCCCATGGATTTGAGTGTCATCACCGTCTGCTACAACGCCGCTGCCGTACTGCCCCGCTGCATCGCCTCCGTTGCGCCCTTACTTCGGCAGAACAAACTCAGTGTAGAATACCTCATCATTGACGGAGCAAGCACAGACGGCTCCGTTGAATTGCTTCAGCAAGCACAGCAGCGGGGCGATATTTCCCGTTTCATCTCCGAACCCGATATGGGTATCTATGATGCCATGAACAAAGGAATAGCAGCAGCAGAGGGCACCATCTGTGTCTTTATCAATGCGGATGACGAAATATGCACCGACGCCGTACCTGCCTGCTGTGCCCCCATCCTGGAAGGTAATGCAGATTATTCCGTATCCACAGCCTGCGTTCTGACCCCGGACGGACAAACCTTACGCATCTGGCATCCGAATTTTGACCAAATGTGGATTGGAGTCCCCTATTGCCACCAGACTTTATACTGCCGTACTGACATTCTGCGATGCATCGGGGGATTCCGAACCGACTATCAGATCGCGGCAGATACCGATCTCATCTATCGCTTATACACGCAACAGTATCGACACGCCGTTGTGGAAAAGCAATCCGCTCTCTTCCGAACAGGTGGAGCTTCTACTGACAAACAGACCTTTAGCGAACAACTCTCCCTCATTCTGGAATATACTTCCGATATTCTTCGCAAAGCAAAGGAATCACCCGAATTTTGTTATCAGGCTCTTTATATGCTCTTTCACTTCATCAGCAGATATTTCCTGCATTTTGGCACAGAGGAAAGAGCACCGCTCATTCAGAAATCACTCGAACTCCACCGTGCAGTAGCAATGTTGTTACCACCGGGAAAAAGAAATGCCGTACGAAAGCGCTATAGAAACAAAGCTTTCTTCAACAAGATTCTTTCTCTACTCCACGCCGGAGGCAAAACAAAGCAGCGCACCAGAGCCTATGCATACTCTGTTCTAATGGAACACTGTTGAGAGCAACATTTCATTCCGGCTCTAACAGTCTGCTCTGCAGAAACAAGTACCGCCGCTCCGGAAGACCTTCGTGCCACAAAGGCTGTGGAAAGAGAACCATAAAGTCAAAATGGGGCATTTCTGAAAACTCACCAAATGGAAATTGAGGGAAAAAGAACGAAGAATCATGAGCGAAAGGATAGTTCGGCAGGGCTACGGTTCGCAGCAGGATAAAGCGTTGATTGTAAGCAGTCCACCAGGCATGCAAGGCAAACGGAATGCAGACTTCGCACATTGCACATTTGACTTTGTACTCCTCGTTAACTTCCCGTTTATCGTTTAGCGTGGAATTTTCCGAGATTCCCATATGATAATTAAATCTTGATTCCCGATAAATACAAATCCAATAATCAAGGGGGAGGAATACTTCAAAATGTTATTAATGAGTCAAAAAAAATCAACTCTACCTTTTTTTAGCTCGTAATATGAGCAGAAAAACGGTACAATGGCGTAGGTGTAAAAACCACATTTCCCGGGTATGAGCAAAAATAGTGAATGGATATACAACTACTGGCATTGGTTCCGGCACGAACACCGAAGCTATCGCCGGATGTGTCGAAAAAATCCTACCGCCGCAACCCTACTGAAGGCTAACGAGCAATTCAAGGACTCTGCCGTCAAAAAGCGTTGTTTCGTACTCGGCAATGGACCTTCCTTGCGACAAGTCAATTTCGAACTTCTCAAGGATGAAGATGTCATTACGGTCAATCAGGCAGCCCGCCATCCGGATTTCAAAATCCTGCGCCCGCGTTTCCATTTCTGGGCAGATCCGGCTTTCTTTGACATTAATCCGGACCTTCCCGGAGATCGAGAGCTTCTGAAAGCCATGCAGGATATTAATACCGGCTCGCACAAACCCGCATGCTTTTTCCCTATCCAACAGCAAAACTTTGTTGAACGTTTCCGGCTCTCGGAAAAACTGGATGTACACTATTTCTACTCCTCACCTGCTCGAAGCTTATCGCCCAAATTTCGTCGCGATTTCGATTTCAGCACTATTGTGCCGGCTGGTTATACCGTAATCATGTGGGGCATTATGATGGCTGTTTACGCTGGATACAAGGAGATTTATCTTCTCGGCTGCGACACAACAAGTATCATTGTCAATCTCAAATCTCTTCTTCAGCAAAATGACAATGAAGACTACGGGTATGACATCTCACTCAACGAAAAAGAGCGACTGGAACGTATGGTACGCCGACAGGGTGCTCAGGCACAAGCAAAAGCATTTCTGCAAACCCTGCGTGAATATGGCTGGTTATACCAATATTGTAAACGACGTGGGATCTCTCTCATCAACTGTTCTGCCATAACGGTTGTTGACAGCCTGCCCCGGAAAAATCTGGAAAGCGTTCTGGGATATACCCAGAAACATGAACAAAAGCTCCCCCCCCTGCCGTCCTCCCCCCGCACCATTGCCGTGGTGCCCATGAAGCTTAACAACAGGCGTTTACCTCAAAAAAACACTAAATCATTCACCAACGGGAAGCCTCTGTGCTATTACATACTTAACACGTTAAAACAAGTGAACGGCATAGATGAAATCTATGTATATTGCAGCAATCCCGACATTCAGGCTTTCATACCGGAAGGTATTCGCTACCTGCGCCGCTCTGAATCTCTGGATCAGGACACAACCTCTATGAATGAAGTGCTGCAGGCCTTTGCTGCAGAAATTCCGGCAGATGTGTATGTCATGACCCATACTACTGCTCCCTTTATCAGCGCACAATCCATTCACCGTGGACTTGTCAGTGTGCTACAAGGTGAGTATGATTCCTCATTCGCAGCAAAAAAACTTCAGGATTTCCTCTGGAAAGATGGTAAACCGTTCAACTACACACTCGACAACATTCCCCGCACGCAGGATTTGCCTCCGCTCTGCGAAGAGACCAGTGGCTTTTATATCTACCGCAGAGAAGTGCTCACAGAGCTCAACCGTCGCATCGGCAACACTCCCTTTATTGTTGAGGTGGGAGAGATTGAAAGTACAGACATTGATGAAGCGGAAGATTTCGACATTGCGGATGCCATCTACAATCACCTGCTGAAAGGAACAAACGGGATACCATGAATCAGGTCAGCATTCTGGACTGCACGCTGAGAGACGGCGGCTACTGCAACAACTGGCAGTTTGGCAGAAACAATACGGTTTTCATCATTGAAAAGCTGATAGATGCCAACATTGACATTATTGAGTGCGGCTTCCTCACACAGAAAGTTTCTCACAACCCGGACAGCACTAAATTTGCCACCCCTGCCCACCTATCCGCCGTTCTGCCGGAGGAAAGACGCGGCAAGCAACTGGTGGCGATGATTAACTACGGAGACTACCCGACAGAAGCTTTACCCGCCTGCGATGCATCCACGGTGGACGGAATACGTGTGGCGTTCCACAAATCCAACAAGGATGATGCACTTGAAATGTGCAAAGTAATTCAGGAGAAAGGCTACAAATGTTATGTGCAGGCAATGGTTTCCATGTGCTATACCGATGCCGAGTTTTTGGAGCTCATTTCACAGGTAAATGAGCTGCAGCCCTATGCATTCTACATTGTGGACAGCTTCGGCATGATGAAACGCCGAGACCTGTTGCGGCTCTTTCACCTGGTAGAGCCCAACCTTTCCAGTAATATCAGTATAGGCTTCCACTCGCACAACAACCTTCAGTTGGCCTACTCCAACGCTCAGGTTCTGACGGATATACCCACCCGGCACCGTATCATCATCGATTCTTCCGTCTATGGTATGGGGCGCGGTGCTGGCAACCTCAATACGGAACTCTTCGCGGAATACCTGAATGAGTACAACGGAACACATTACAAACTCCCACCCTTGTTGGAAATTATAGACGTTACACTGAATGACTTCTACCTCAGAAATTATTGGGGGTACTCCCTGCCCAATTACCTCTCTGCCAAACATAATCTCCACCCCAATTACGCTTCTTATCTGGATGACAAAAAGACGTTGACCGTCGAGGACATGAACCGCATCTTCCATCTCTTTGATGATGCGCACCGCGTGGAGTTTGACAAAGCCTACATCTCCGAGCTCTATGAGAACTATATGGAGCAGCGCAGTGCTGCCCAGCAAAGCTCCCGCAGGGAGGCTCTCTGCGCGCTGCTATACGGAAAGACCGTACTGCTCATCGCGCCGGGCAAGAGCGCAGAGACGGAAAGAGATACTATCTCTGCCTATTCTGCCCGAGCGGGTGTCATTTCCGTGTGCATCAATACGGATCACTTGTACCCGGACTCTGATTTCATCTTCCTGAGCAATCTGCGCCGCTTCCGCAAGATGCGAAAGGAGAGTCTCCGCCGCACCATTGTGACCTCTAATATCCCCACGGATGAAGCCTATCTCAAAGTGCCGTACGCAGACCTGCTCAACGATTGTGAACAGGTGAGGGACAATGCGGGATTGATGGCTATCCATCTTCTCATCAGCTTGGGAGTATCCTCCATCCGTCTTGCCGGTTTTGACGGCTACACCTGCTCCACCCCGGAAGACAATTACGCAGAAGCAGAGGCAACGCTCTATACCCCCAGAAACATACAAGCAGCCATGAATCGTGGCATGGAACGCATGCTGAAACAATACAGCGGTCAAGCAGAAATCAAATTCCTGACAGCGCCCCGCCACATTCACCTGTAATCACACAGGAAACGCGCCAATCATCAAACGCAGGATTGGCATTACCCGCACCCTCTGATGCTTGGCGCGTCTTACGCTATTGTATTTGTACGAGTCCTCCGGAAATCACTCCGGCGCATAGCGAGCTTTCACATCCGCAAAAGCCTGTTGTACGGCATCGATAAGCTTCTGACTTTCCTCCGCAGAAAGCACCTCACCCTTACCCGCGGCTTCCATACGGCGAACAGCATTCTGAATCATGGCTTTCTTGAGGTCTTCAAACTCCAGCGGTTCCGGGCTCCAGTTTACCTTCGCAGCTTCTGCCGGCAGCCAGGCATGCAGGAAATGTTTAATCACAGAAAAGCGCTCATCATTGGTATTGCGGCAAAGGAAAACTACAGGTATTCCCATAGCCAGACACGGCATGGCACAATGAATACGCGGCGTGATGATGAGTCTGGCATTTTCCCGGTATATACGCAAAAGCTCTCGGGTTTCATCCTCCTGAAGAATGCACTCCTCCTGCCGGGGTGGATATGCTTTCAGCCAGCAACGATGCGTCTTTCGAACGGCAACTTTGCGAATCTCCTGCGGGATGAGCGGCAGCCATTCATTCTCCACATCCACCATATATATTTTCCCGTTTTCCGGCATCTTTTCACGTCTGGGCAACGTGAGCGTATTACAACCGGAGAAATAAGCATTCACCCCTGAGCCAAGAACCAATCTCTAGTGGAAAAATCTCGGCATCCAATGGGTTCATGCTGCTTGTAATAATCCAAATGCCCATTCTCCAGAAGCAAATCGCGCGTCTTATTTCCGCTGGTGAGATGGTATCCCACAAAAACAGGCTTCACTGCGGGAGCGGGCGGAGCATACGGAAGCAGAAAACTCTTGCCAAACCAACCCTGCATGGGCAGTATCACCTCTGCTCCATCATAGGTGGACAAATCATCCCGATTAAGCCGCACCAGTTCCGACAGATCAGGAGCCATCGGCATGTTACGATACAGGTTTTCTACGGCGAGTGTCTGAATATAATCACCCAGATTACATGCTCCATTCCACCCACCGTCTCCTTCAATTCGTTTGAAAACATAGCGATACTGGTAGAAGAGTTTGGCGCAGCGTGTTTGCTTGGACGGTATGCGGTCTTCTATAATTTGCAGCAAGTATTCTTTTGCCTCCATACGCATCTGCGCGAGGGCTTCCTCTGCTTTCTGCCAATCAATGGGAGTATCCCGCAAAGGTTCTTCCAAGGTTAACTCTCGGCCACTTATTCCCAACTTCTCAAGCAAATTCATAGAACGGGTGTTGAGTTTTCCCTCCACCAGTTGAGTCTGTGACCAGAAGTTCTTATGGAACAAAACGCTGAAAACCGTTCCATGAAAAGAATTGGTCAGAACATACTCTGCATTCCGGAACAGAGAGACGAAATCCTGTGGTGAACTGTCCATGACCGGTTCATAGCCATAACGTCGCAAGGGTGCACCTTTAATGGCCGGATAGGCAAAATAGGGAGTAAACAATACGACCTTCAACCCTGTCTTACGACTGAGTTCTGCCGCTTTCTCCAGCAGATAATCCGGCTTCAACACATGATAAATGAGGATATAACGATCCTTCCTGGGAGGGGTCGCAATCTTCTCCCATTCCTCTGCAGACAGCAGCAGCGTCGGGTCACAGTGAACATTCACCTCTGCATCCGTCAACTCACGCACCATATCCACCCCGCTCTGCTCGCGCACGGAATAGCGTCTGTAACCGGAAAGTCGTCGACGATACTCATCCTTTTTGTCTTCCGGTATCTGAGCCATGCCAAAGCTGGCTGCATATGAATATTTGGAAGAACCTTCCGGCAGCTCCATATCCAGGAAATAGGCGGGATCGAAGCGGGCACAGGTATCACTCCACACCTGATCACTACCGGTTATCCACTTTCGAATACCTGTTTCGTGCATACATTCCCGCAGCTCCTCCGCATTGTGAGCAGTTTTCCCGGAAAGCACCACGTTCTCAGCCATGAACTGCTCAAACTTGCGGTTTCTGCGGTCCTTCACCCGCTTCACCGCCATGCGATGCCGCCATTCCTTAAATTTCTTCGAATTAAAAGAAAACGGAACATGGTCTATGTAATAACGAACACGAAAATACTCCGGCCAGTAATCCATGGTCACCGGCTCGCCACCCAGTGAAGATATCACCTTATTGAGGGCATAACACTGCAAGGCAGCGCCGTAATTACACGGGCGCACAAACGTCACAATACCGATTTTTTTTGCACTCATCTTAATCCTTTCTGCTGCATTGCTGATAATTTATCACAAACCCGTCTAATGGTTTTCTTCAACTGCCTCCGCTCTTCCTGATATTCGTTTTTCTTCTTACCAAAACTACAAAGAGAAAGCCACTTAAGTCTGCGATCTCTGCGTTTCATTCGGGCAATTACCACCTCATATACCTCTAAGAGAAAAGCCTGTTCCGGGCAGAGTGCTGCCACCTTGGCATCAAAAAACTCCTTGCTGACCATGCTCCGTTTCAGATTATCATTTCTCGTTTTCTGGTCTTTTGAATCCTGAACTAATCGCACCTCCACCTCGGAACGCAATTTACCCATGGCCTCATCCACCACTCGTCGAGCCCTGATTTCCTGAACAGATACCTCATACTGTAATGTCTGAACTTCCTTTGCCAAACGTAAGTGATGAACTTTCTGTTCACTTATCTGGCTCTGCTGAGCAGAAACCTGCTTCTGAACCCGCTCATGACGAAGCTGATGCACATCCAGGTTCTTTTCCAGATTGGTCAGCTTATTCGTGATGTTTTGGTGTCGGGTATTCTGCAGCTCCTGTCCACGCTTTAACTCCGACACTCGGTTTCTCAAAGAATCATTCACAATACCTTGAACTCGGGTCGAATCTTCATGAGCCTTCCGCACTTTCCATACAGCATCCGCAACTCCGTCAAACCGGGGATGTCCGATATAACGGGCATCCAGAGTCTCGAAGTCCAGCGGGGTAAACATGAGCCTGCGATTCAGATGCACTTCAGATACTGGTGACATTTCGTAATAACGTTGCCAGCTGGCCCACATCAGACCGTTGGATGCCTGCCACGGACGTATACCCGGAGTACCAGCCAAATGTATCATGACGGCATCATCATTCATCTCCTCAAAAGAGGAATACGTTGTTCCGTAATAATTGTTCACCTGCTCAATTGTGTACTTATTGCGGATAAAAGAGAACAGAAAACAATTATACCTAGGCGGTAGGTACAGAGCATCCTCATAGTACACGCTATTCAAACAATCCTGTTCAAGCAGACTCCATTCCTTCGGCAAGCTCAGCAGTTTTTCCGCCAGAATTGCTGTAGCATTGGCTGCGCGCATTCTGGACAAATCCATCAGCATAATTCCGGCGTTGAAACCACGATCTATACCGCGTCTCTCCATGAAGCCCCCAAGCTCCATCGTCATGCTGCGAACGACTCCCAGTGTTTTCCCGCATAGTTCCCTTTGATACAGTTCAGAAAGGTCTTTCTGCACAATGACATCACCATCAACATGCAGGACCTTTTCCACGTCTGACAAAATCTCTGGAATGTGGATTTTCAGGAATGTGGCAGGTGTAACATGGAGATTAATCTCTACGTTACTGTAAGCGGAGGTATCTCCATCATATAGTACGATTTCGAAATCAGGAGCCGCCAGGTCCAGAAGTTTGCGCCGATAATACGGGCTTACATGGTCACATATGAAATGTATTTTATAATGCGATGTTGGTAACTTATTGCTCTTGGCAGATGTCAACATTACTAAATACGGCACCATGAAACCGTCATCCGAAATCGCCACTATATGTACGGGAGACATGAAGTTTTATCCTGATGGAAAGGGTTTTAGTGTGGTCTAAAGGAAATTAGTGTTTTAATGCACGGAGCATCTCTTTGAGACGTTTCATCTTGGCGATGTAGTGTTCACGCCTCTTGCCGATGGTTACCAGAGAGGCCAATTTGCAACGATTATACACGCGACGGAGCGCCTTGTACTGAGCCTTCATGAGGAGTTTGTTCATCTTCTCATCATTAGCGGTTATCTGCAAGAGAGCCTTTGCTTTCGAGGCCGAGCCCTTAGCAGATGGTGTGGCTTTGACCGCAGGCGCAGGCTTAGCTGCAGGCGCAGGCTTAGCTGCAGGCGCAGGCTTAGCTGCAGGCGCAGGCTTAGCCGCAGGCGCAGGCTGGGCAGACACTGGCTTGATATAACGCTCCTTGACCTTCGCAAACTCAATCTGAACATTGTCAATGAGCTGCTGACTTTCCTCAGGAGTAAGCGGTATACCCAGACGTTTAGCTTCCATACGCGCCACAGCATTGGTAATCATCGCTTTCTTGAGGCTTTCATATTCCACCGGCTCGGGAGACCAGTTAACAAGCGCTGTTTCCTTGAGCGAATACGTGTGAACAAAATGCTGCAGAACGGAGAAGCGCACATCTCCGGGGCTCCAGCAAAGGAAAATGACAGGAATGCCCATAGCCAGACACGGCATCGCACAGTGAATACGGGAAGTAATCACAAGCTTAGCTGTATCGCGATACATGTTAATCAATTCCCGAGCTTCGGACTCCATACCGCGAGCTTCTTCCTCACGCATGGGATACTCTTCACAGAACGCAATTTGGGAAATCACCTCAGCCTCATCCTTAATACTCTTGGGAATGAACTTCATCCAATGCGGGATGACATCCACAATGTAAATCTTACCATTTTCGGGTTCTTTCTCACGGCGCGGGAACGTCAGGGTGTTACAACCGGAGAAATAAGCATCTACCCCATTCTCTCGCAGGTAATCACGAGTAGCGAGATCTCGACAACCAATGGGCTGATGTTCCTGCAGGTATTTGAACCCATCCAGCTCTTCAAACTGTTTGAGTCCATTGTTGCATACTGCCAGGTGGAATCCGACAAATACCGGATTTACCTGCGGCGCAGGGGGCCACTCCATCTCACCGGCAGATTTGCCAAACCATCCTTGCATAGGCAAAATCACCTCATCCCCTTCATATCTGGTTAAATCATCACGATTAATCCAAACAAGCTCATCCTCAGCAGGAGGATTGGGAAGATTGCGGAAAAGATTCATGACAGCCATGGTCTGCACATTATCTCCCAGGTTGCACGAGCCATCCCAACCGCCGTCACCAAAACGCTTACGGAAGGTATAGTTATACAGATAGAATAATTTGGCGTATTTCATTTGTTTGTCTGTGTGGGGATTTGTAATAAAAGGTGTTTGTTTTCGGGGAAGTTTCTCTACAGGTAAGGGAGAAGGATGTGCCGCAAGAACGGCAGAGGATGTCATGCGGCGGTAATTACCCAGCCAGAAGCCATCAGACTTGATAGTGCTGGCGTCTTTCGGCGTAGCAAATATATTGCACAATCTCTCCTGAGACTTGGACAGCTGCGCCCTGAAACGAGCATCCTGTTCCGGGGTTCTGGGCGGAGCCTGCAGCATGGCCATGTAGGCCTCCGGCGTATTGTCAAGATACCGCACATAATCCACAACCTCCGCAATATTGGCAAAGCGATGACAATTCACAAAGGCCTCCGGATTGTATTCATCATCAATATCCGGATTTCCCCAGTATATAGGCACACTATTCGCCATGAACGTGGTCAACAGTTTCTCACTAACATAGCCGGGATAAAGAGCGTTTTCGAACGATATGGTAAACTTGTATGCATTCTTCATGCGAATGGAACTGGTCAACCAGCTCTCACCATTGCCATCTCCGCAGAACAACCCGTCTCCTTTATAGTTGTTGAGATGTTCTCCCAAAGAATGAACCAACTTATAGCGGCAAAGAGCATGAAAGAAAGCATCTCTGGACGGATGCGCTTTTGCGTTCTTGTAAATGAAATTGCAGAAATGCGCTTTCGATTGCAGCTCCTGTTCAGGGTTCACTCCTATACGGCAATCATTTAGATCCACAAACTCCTCAATTCTCAAAGGAAGGCGAATCATGCGATCACCAAACTCAAAACGATCCATGCCGATGGCATAATCGAACCAGTTGAAATCCGGAACGAAAGCCTCTGCAAACAAATCTAAAATAGTCACATAATAGGGGGCCTTAGCATAAAAATCAGCTAACGCTTTCTGGTTCAGATAAATAAACGTCGTAGCCACCAGATATTCAGCATCAGGAGTTTCTTCAAACTCATATCCGAACGCCCTGAAGCGGCCAAAGAAGATTTCCTTATGCCGAGGCGGGGTACCCTCAGGGAATGTAACCTTTATTTTCATTGTTGGATTTGCCTTGATTTATCTTAAAGTCTGAGCAATAAGCTCGCGAAGTTGTTGACGCTTTATCTTGAGATTCTTTTTTCTATCTCCGAAGCTGAAGAATTTCAGGAGACCAATACGGCAACACTCAAGACGCAGCATGAACTTGTACAGCCACCAAGAGAATGGGGTGATGGCATCCCTATTAATGCAACGGGCAATTAACCCATAAACAGCTTCAACAGGCTCCGTATCCTTGTAGAGATTTCTCAGGACAGGAGCATTCGGATATATTTTCTCTATACCCCATGCATCCAACAAATAGCGAGCTACAATACAACCGTACATTTTGTAGCGCTCGGGAAGAATGTTTTTGGCCGCACCGTATGAGTTCTCAAAGAAGCGTCCATAAATATCGCTATGAGAATTCATCAACCCATGTTTCAGGTAAAAAGCACGGATGGGGTGCTGGATTCGGATATAGTGCAACCCCGTATCCTTGTAATTAGCTTGACCGGTAATGGAAGATTCTCTCTGTCTGTACAAGTACAGCTTATCCTCAAGAAGTAATGCTTTTTTTACAAGCGGTGCATATTGGGCAAAGAAGGCACAATCCTCATAATACAAGCCCACCGGGAATTCCATACCGTATTGTTCAATAATGCTTCTACGAAATATCTTGTTCCACACAGAAACGGACATTTTCTTAAGAAGTTCCAAATTAAACTCATGCTTGCCCTGCACCTTGCACGCCAAGTATTTTTCGCGACGCTCAATCGTCTCCTGAGAGGCAGCATGCACATCTGTCAGTCGCACTCCAAAACATATGAGCTCCACATCATCAGAGATAGAATTCACCCAAATCTCAGCCGCTTTGACATCCAGGGCATCATCGGAATCCACATAGGCTACCCACTCACCGGAAGCATGCTTGAGGCCGGTATTGCGAGCGGCAGATAAGCCTCCGTTTTTCTGATGAACTACCTTGACCCGAGAATCCTTCTTTTCGTACTCCTGAAGTATGTCTGGGGATTCATCTGTGGAACCATCATTCACACAAATGATTTCCAAATTAGAATAAGTCTGATTCACTATGCTGTCCATACATTCCCGCAGATATGCGGCAACGTTGTACACCGGCACTATTACTGATATGAGAGGATTCATAGATTATTGAGTTTCAGTTATGGTATTTTTCCATTTCGGAGGTGGCATAGAGGGCACGTAAGCTCTGCGAATAAGAGCCTGAGAAACGGGCTGAGCCTCTCCGTCATATGAATAAGCAAGACTGACAATAGGTATACCCAAGACACTGTATGTCACGGAAGATTGTGTCACGGTTCGTTGCCAGACATTATGCCCCAGCAATCGGATTTCACGAGAAAGCAGACTCAAACGAGGAAACTCATCCGTCAGCAAACGTCTCCATAACTCATGCTGCGGCAACATCTCTATCCACTTATTCTTTTTCACCTGATTAATCAACGCTCTCCGGAATACGGATTTATATGGTAAAGACGCATAATGCTGGGCAGCACCATATAATCGCATCAGGAAGTGAAAGAACATTCCTCTGCGATTGGGCAGAAGTTTGTTTTTCTGATAAAACTCATATGCAGGAGACAACAGCTTCCAATACTCACATGCCGGCTCAACATCGCCCCTGCGTCCGGAGCTCATAATACCGGACTCATTCAACTCATAGCAATACAGCTTCTCCGATAGGAACCAAATAGCACGGGCTATACCAAAAAACTGCCAATTGAAACACAAGTCCTCATAGCGAGTCCCCTCAGGAAAACGTATTCTAAACTGCTCAATCTGTGAACGCCGGTATATTTTCCCCCAGACACAAAATGTCTTCCACCCAATGATTCCAGGCCGACAGGATTCTTTCCCACTCAATGTCTGAGCAAAGTATGCCTCACACTTCGCTTTCAAATCCGTTTCTTGAGAACAGACTACCTCGTTGCCAAACCACACAACATCTACCTCAGCATCGGCAAACAATGGCAAAACACGCTCATACAGTTGAGGTTTAACAAAATCATCCGAATCAACAAACGAAATATAGTCACCGGTAGCAACATCCATGGCCACATTGCGTGCGGCAGATAGCCCGGAATTTTTTTGAGTAATCACACGCACTCGGCTATCCCTCGCGGCATAGGAGGCAAGGATTTGCGCAGACTCGTCCGTTGAGCCATCATTCACACACAACACCTCCAACTTCCCATACGTCTGGGAAAGCAAGCTGTCCAGACATCTGGGAAGGAAGCGTGCCGTATTATAAACAGGCACCACAACGGATATGAGCGGGGAAATCATTTATATGCGGACAGAATACTTCATTTTTTTCCAAAAAGGTTGCGTAAAAAGCCCTTGTTCTGGGGCTCCGGCTCCTTGGGCATGCAATTGCGCATCAGAGTAAGAGCTTCATCTTCATCTGCCGTGTTAGTGAACACCTCAAACAGCATGGGCTTGTCCGTAACTTCCGGAGTAAGAAAACGCTTGTAGACAGAGAGAAATTCCTCTTTATTGGAAGCCGTCATATATTCATAACCGAGATCCTCTGCATAATGGCGGACCAACTCCGACGATTTGTTTCCGTAGTGCCCGGCGGCAGCTATGTAATGATCGGCAGCATCACCGAATGCATGTCCCGGGTGTCCGTAGTTACGAAACTCTGTTCCTCTACCGTTGTTGATGAGCAGAATACGGCAATTGTTTCCCACATGGCGGTTGCCAACCACGTTCATATCATAGAAGAAAGCCAAATCACCCAGAATGGCATAGTACAATCGATTGCGATTCACAAACGATGAACCTATCATGGCAGAAATATCACCATCAATGCCAAAACCGCCCACATTGCAACATGTCTCCAACTCAGCAGGAACTTCCGTATAATTCCAAGCCCTAAGAGTATTGAGAATGCCCAGATGGAGTTCACTTCCTTTCGGCATCTCAGACGCCATGCGAGAGGCAATCCATATATTGCTGAACGGAATCTCGGGAACGTGGTTACGTACCATTTCGCATTCTGCCCGGTATTCTTTCAGCAGTGCGTCCTTTGAGCCTCCCTTCTCTGCATAATGGCTGAAAAAGGCCATCTCGTTCATCTCGAATACATAAGTAAGGCGGCGGAGAGTGTCACGCAGTTCACCATCCTCGTTCACCCTCCAAACCTGCTTGCTGAGAGGGCCTACCCCCAGAGTATAATAATCCCCGGATACCTCACCTATATGGATTACCAAGTCCGCACTCTTGAGCGGGCTGACGTACTGTGCCTGAGAGGCCACAAGTGAGAAAAGAACACGGTATCTGCCTTTGTAACCGCTGGTCTGATCACAAAGCACCACGGCATCATGTGCGGCACAGAATCGATCCAACGCCTCCGTCTCCGCCTCGCTCCAGCGCTTATGCGAGCCAACGATAACAACTATACGGCCATCCGGCAGTTGTGGGAATTCGTCCGTCGGCATCACTCGGCGTATTACTCTTACAGGTGGAAGCTTCTGCACAGAAAAATCCCGACTCATGGTGGTCGCAAGATTGATATGCACGGGGCCTCCACCATGACGACGAAGTTCAAGTAATGCTTTATTGGTTTTAACAGTACACTCCCAAATTCCATCGTTATCCTTTACTACCGGTATATCCACACTCAGCTTAGCAATATCATTGGGGATAACGGAGCGGTCCAGGAACTGAGCAACATGGTGGCCCACCCTGTTGGAGCCGTGGTTGGAGGTGATGGCGAGCACCGGCAGCTTGCGATAGAATGCTTCCGTCAAGCCTGGCATGTAGTTTCGAGATGCCGTAGCACCGGTACAGCTAAGCACAACGGGCTCGCCTGACTCAGCAGCCATACCGCAGGCAATGTATGCTGCTGAACGTTCATCCACGGATGAATACATTTCAAACCAAGGATCCTGCTGCATGCTGGCCACCAAGGTGAGATTCGTTGTGCCAGGAGAAGCAACCACTTTCCGTATGTTGTGAGCCTTCAGCAGCGCGATAATTATTTGCTGTGCTTTTTCTGCAGTATAGTATTTCTTATCGTCTTGCATATCTATTTCTCTTTCTGTAAATATTTATTGTCCCATCAGGAGCGACGCCAGTGCGGATTGATGGCGCGGCCTTCATCACAAGCAATAATCTGCCCGGTAATGCAGCGAGAAGCATCGGAAAGCAAAAAACACGCTGTTTCTGCGACTTCCTCCGGTAAATAGACCCGTTTGTTGGCATTATAGCCACAGAATAAATTACCATCCGCCTTAAAACCGGTCATATCCGATGAGGTAATCCCCGGTGCCAGGCCATTCACGCGAATACCCGAGGGCAACATTCTCACAGCAAGTCCCTGTACAAGGCTGTTGACTGCCACTTTAGTGAGCCCATACGGTATATCATCCACAAAGAAACCGCGCTCCGAAGAAATGAAAAGAATACCGCAATCTCTGCGTTTCTTACTTTCCACCAGCTTGATGAATTCCTGAGCTAGAAAATAGCCGCCACGCAAATTCGTGTTAATCTGTGCATCAAAGCCCTCCTGTGTCACCGTACGGATATTGGTTTCATGCATCGATATACCGGCATTGTTCACCAGACAATTCACCCCACCCAGCAATTCCTCCGCCTGTTGAATAAACTCAGCAAATGAGGGAACGTCCTGCACATCTAACGGCAGATATTTGCACCCCAACTCCGCAGACTTCTCTGCCAACATTTCCGCATTCCTACCGGCAATCAAAACCTCTGCGCCCTCAGTCACGAACTTCTTGGCCATGGAAAGCCCCAGTCCCCGGCCCCCACCGGTGATGATGATTTTTTTACCGGCCAGACGCTCATGGGGATTCAGATATGAGATGGATGCTGTAATCATCGGTTTCCCGGCATCCGCAGCCTTACCGCCCCCATTCTGCAGCTTCTTTCGCTTCACAGTCAGACCGAAAAGCTTTTTTTTCTGCACTCCATCTTTCTCTATCACGGTAAAATACGGGATACCGAAAAAGAGATATTCCTTCCTGCCCGGTCGTTTTTTACGGAAGAGAGTCTTCTCTACTACGTAATCCGGAGTTACCTTGCGTTCCTTCAATTTGATTCCCATAAATCGACACACCATGGCATTCCATGTTCGCTTTTCGTAATATATGCGAATTCCCAGAAATCGCTTCACACGGATACGAGCCGGGCCGTAAACCCGACTCATCATCCTGTCGAGCAATCGGGATCGAGCTATTTCATCACGACCGCCGTAATTTTTCACCAGGACATTGGCCTCTTTTACCAGCTCTGGCTTCATATCGTCCGGCAGAAACTTATTCGCCAGAGAATAGAACTTTGTAAAAAAGGCATCATACAGAGCTGAATGAGTCTTCAGGAAGCCATGCTTCGCGTAAAACTCATACATTGGCTTGATAATCTTAAGTACATCATGGGACTTATCGGATTCTCCTGTGCGAGCAACGCCCATAGTTGAATTTTCCCGCTGTAAATAGTAATAGAGCTTAGTTGGGAGGAAATACACATTACGAAGAATGGGTGCCACCTGCGCAAAATAACACAAATCCTCAAAGATGACCCCTTTAGGATATCGGATTTCGTATTGCTCCAGTAAGGAGCGGCGAATAATCTTATTCCACACCGCACCGCTCATAGAGGCCAGCGGCACCCCCTCCAAAGACAGTTTCCCTTCATAATTCAACTTATAGAATTTTTCCTGTGACCGCTTGAGCTTCTCATCAAAATCGCACACGATATGATTACCTATCCACACCATATCGATATCATCATCAAAGTGCTCCGCCACCTGCTTGTACGCATCAGGCTCCAGATAATCATCAGAATCCACGTTGGCAATCCATTCACCTTTTGCACAATTCAATGCCACATTTCGAGCAACAGCCTGTCCTGCATTCTGCTGGTGAATGACTACAAAGCGGTCATCTTCTGCGGCATAGTCATCCAATATCTTGCCGGATGCGTCCGCAGAGCCGTCATCCACACAAATTATCTCAAGGTTTCTATATGTCTGACACCTGATACTATCAAGACAACGGCGGAGATATTGCTCCGCATTGTACACCGGAACAATAACAGAAATGAGAGGCTGCTCTGAAATCATGTTATATATGCTGAAAATTCTCGTCCTTCCTCAAGGAAAGTCCAGAAAAGTGGACAAACTCCCCCTATATGTTCGCAGTATATCATAAAATAACAGAAACTCCAGATTTTTATTTATTTTCTAACCCTGCATTTTATTTTTGTATCGAAATGAGCACAGTTCTGCTCACCGGCAGCCCAAATAAGCAATGTGTCACAACAAAATCGGACACAATTTTACCATAAACCGGTATTCCCAAAAAGCTCCAGTACTCTTTTCTGGAGCGACGAGCATAAAAAAGCGATTTGGTCACGCTCGAATCCGGCATCAACTTTTCCTGTAAAATTTTTACTCCTAAAAATCGAACACACAGTCCGTTCCACTGGCAGGACACAGAAAAGACACCCCATCGGTTCCGCTCGTACTCGCAATTGTCATTCATGCGCAACAGGCGCCGCATCAGATTGGAGTCATCCGGCATCTTCAGTTCCTGGGCAAGTTGCAAAACCTCCTTGGCCAATTGTCGGTGTGTCTCCACGGGCATAATGGAACAATACAGGCCCCACGCACGCACAAAAAAGCTCTCAAATATAGGCTGAGCAGTAGGCAGAAGATTCCATCGGCGGTAGAACGCATGCATGGGACGCAGTATATTCAACGCATCGGAACTGCGGGAAGATTTTGCCCGAGCCATACCCATAGTGGAATTTTGCCGCAGCACGTAATGGTACAGCTTATCCGACAGGAAATACACCCGCTTGACCACCGCAGCAACCATGCCGAACAAACAGGCATCCTCAAAAACCATTCCCTCCGGATAATTCAACTCAAAACGGCGAAAGAGCTCAGTTCTTACCACCTTGTTCCACATTGCCCCACTCAGCGTATGCAAAGTATGAATGGGCAACGGATGCACGCCATTTGCCTCAACCCTACAATATTGCTCTTGTGTGCGTCTCAACTTGTCATCATGCAGACATTCTACTTCGGTTCCAAACCACACCATGTCTATACCGGGATGTTTTCTTAGGCATGCCTCTACTTTTTCGTATGCGTTTTTCTCCAGATAATCGTCACTGTCTAACGAAGCAATATATTCACCAACTACGTGTCTTAACGCTAAATTTCTGGCAGCAGCCTGCCCGGCATTTTGCTGATGAAGTAACAGTATACGTGTATCCCTTTTTGCGTATTCTTCCAATATCTTCGCTGAACAATCATCAGAGCCGTCATTTACGCAAATGATTTGCAAATTGGTATACGTTTGCCCGCACACACTTTCCAAACAGTTTCTCAAATACTGCTCAGCATTATAAACCGGTACAATAACCGATATCAAAGGCAAAACATTATTCGTCAATTTCTCGTTTTTCATCATGGTTAAAAAATTAAAAAGACAGGTATGGCGTGCTGGTTTGTTTAACACTAAATTTGGTTATGAAAATACTTTCGCCTCGGTAAATCAGCTATTTTATATCATTTATTCTGGGATTAAGTCAACTAATTTTGAGAGCTTTCAGAGCAAACTCTTTGCGATGTCGAGATTTCTTATTAGCTTCACATCTATCCCAAAGTTTAACCGAACAGCGGCAGCAATTTCCTGATGTTTGAGCAAATGCATGCCCAAAAGGGCAAGTCGCAAAAAACAGAATTCTCCAGTATCAGCATTAAACAACCGTCGTATAAAGCGCACATTAATAACCCGTAGCCCCCAGCAAGCGGGCTACGTGGAAATGACTGCGGCAAAGTTTGCGGGTGATGCGGGCGCGGCGCAGTCCTTTGAAGGGGATGAGGAGCGCCTGAATGACGGCGCGGCGGCGAAGGCGGCGTACAATCTTGCGACGGATGATGGGACGAAGCCCCCGGCTGAGTCCGCAGAGGAGCGAATCAAGCGTCCGGAGGGTATCCTCCGCCACCGGCCAGTCGCAACGGACGGCATGGCGCAGGATTTCATGCACGGTACGCACAGCATAGGAGGGCTGCGCCTTGCACTGCATCAGTATTTCCTCACTATGGGCTGCGATAAAGCGCAGAAAATCCACATGAAGCGCCTCGTTCTCCTCCCTTTCCGGGCGCACATATTGGCGACAGGTACTCAGCGAGGCCACCCGATAAGCGACATCCGCAGCCAGCACGCGGTGCATCATATCGACATCGGCCAGAGCGGGGTAGCGTTGACCGTCAAAACCACCCAACTGCCGCAGGAGGGAGGCAGAGCAGTAAAAGGCCTCATGTTGGCAGGGAGTCCGCAGAAAGAGATGCTTCGGATTGGGCGTTTGCGGACGATGGCGACCGTTATCGGGATTCACCTGCACCGCAGTGGAGAACACGCACTCTGCTTCTCCCCGCAGGATGGGTGCGCAGCAGGCAGCCGTATTCTCCACCATCAGCTCCGTCTCCGGCGTGATGAAGAGGCATACCCTGCCCTGCGCCAACTGCAGGCCGCGGTTCATGGCCTCAAAGCGGTTCGCAAATGCTTCCGATACAAATCCGCTGATATGCCAGCGGTCGCGCTCGGTCGCCAGATATTCCTGCGAACCGTCGCCGGAATCCATATCCACCACCAGGCATTCCACGCGAAGCTCGCCCTGCATCATCAGCGGCTGCACCGCACCCACGCAGTACGGCAGCACCGCCATGGAGTCCCGGCAGATGATGATGAGAGAGAGGTCGAAATCCGAGTTCCGGTCTGCAGCAGACATAGTCTATCAGGTTCGGGACTGAGTGTACCGCAACCCGATGGTATTAACAAGAAAAATGACGCATTTCCTCTGCTATTTCGTTACATTCTCCCCGGCCGCTTGCGCCATACGGCATCGTCCTACAAATATGGCATTCAGGACAAAACAAACCGCCCGCAAGCACTCAGCTGCACCTGCGGGCGGGAAAAAGCATCAGTGAATTCGCTTGAGCAGCCAGGGCAGCAGCTCCTTGACTGCCACACGCTCCTGCTCCATGGAATCGCGGTGACGGATGGTCACCGTATCCTTGAGCGCGGGATCGCCCTCCTCACCCAGTGTCTCGAAGTCCACCGTGATGCAGAAGGGGGTGCCGACCTCGTCCTGGCGGCGATAGCGGCGACCCACAGCGCCCGTCTCATCGTAGAACACATTCATGAACGGACGCAGCTCCGCCTCAATCTCGCGGGCGATACGCACCTGCTCTGCATTCTTCTTGAGAAGCGGGAAGATAGCGGCCTTGATGGGAGCCATGCGCGGATGGAAACGCATCACGGTGCGGATGTCGCTCTTGCCGTCCTTACCCAGCTCCTCCTCATCGAATGCCTCACAGATGACGGCCAGCACCGTGCGGTCGCAACCGGCAGAGGGCTCCACCACATGGGGGATAAACTTCTCGCGGGTCACCTCGTCGAAATACTCCATGGGTTTGCCGGAGCCCTTCTGGTGGGTGGAGAGGTCGTAATCGGTGCGGTAGGCGATACCCTGCAGCTCCTGCACACCGAAGGGGAACTGGTACTCCAGGTCGTATGTCTTGCGGGAGTAGAAGGCCAGCTCATC
>CAYYKC010000025.1:22014-25367 GCA_964471605.1 uncultured Akkermansia sp.
TCCAGAATGTGAATCTTATCGCGGGGGATACCGATGTTCTCATAGAACACCAGACAGTTCTCCAGCCACTCATCCGTCAGGCGGAAGCCATCTTCCTCGCGGCAGAAGTATTCAATCTCCATCTGCTCGAACTCGCGGGAGCGGAAGGTGAAGTTGCGCGGATTAATCTCATTGCGGAAGGACTTGCCAATCTGGGCGATGCCAAAAGGCACTTTCATGCGGGAAGAGTCCAGGATGTTCTTGTACTGGCAGAAAATGCTCTGAGCCGTCTCCGGGCGCAGCCAGCCGGTGGCCGAGGGGTCATTCTCATCGGACGTGGCACCGATGGTGGTCTTGAACATCAGGTTGAACGAGCGGGCCTCCGTCACCAGAGAACCGTTGGCAGGATTGTAACGCACGGAATCCGTCACCTCCTCCGTCGTTTCCTCTGCCAGCTCGATATCGGCCGCCTGCAGCTTTTTGCCGGAAATCTGGGCGTAGTACTGGGCAGCCCCCTTGCGAGCCGTCTTGGCACTCTTTTCATCCGTACCCGGCACCAGCATGGAGAACTCCTTCTTCGTGCTCCAGGAGCCGTCCTTGGCGGCAGCGCCCTTCCACCAGTAGGCCACACCGCTCTGGGCGGGAATCTGGTCGGCGCGCAGACGCTCCTTGGTGAGCAGGCAGTCGCACAGCGGATCCGTAAAGCCGTTCACGTGGCCGGAAGCCTCCAGCACGGAGTTGTGGGTGAGAATGGCACCATCCATACCCACGATATCGGGGCGCTCCTGCACGTGCACACGCCACCAGTAGTCCTTGAGATTGCGCTTCAGCTCAGCACCGAGGGGACCGTAGTCCCAGCAGCCGTTGAGACCGCCGTAAATTTCTGCTGCCTGAAAAATGAAGCCTCTGCGCTTGCAAAGGCTGACGATTTTTTCCATTCGGACGGGATCCGTCTGCGTACGATCTGCCATAACGCGGGCTATTCTATCTTAAATTACAGCTCTTGCCAAGACAAAAGCAGGTGCGCTGCGGTTCATTTCTGCGACACCATCACCACCTCCAAATCATCCGGCACCAGAATATTGCCGGAAAAATGCTGCGCGGCTTCGGCTGCGTATGCCGCCTTGCGCGTTGCCAGCGTAGCATCCTCCGTGTGATACAGCAGGAGATTCCGCACCCCCAGCTGCGCGGCCAGCCGACCGGCATCCAGCGCGGTGCTGTGGTGTTTTTCATAAGGCCGGAAGCGTTCCCGGTCGGCATACAGGCAGAAGGCCTCACAAAGCAGCCAGTCTGCCCCTTCCACATGCTCCCGCGTACGCTCCGCATACGGCTCATCCCCCAGACACACCAACCGCTGCCCATCCGGCAGCTGCAATCGGAAGCCGAACTGCTTCGTCTTCGTCGAGCCGATGTCAAATGCCACACCCGGCATCCCCAACGCGGTGAACGCATCGCCATCCGCCAGCGCACAGAGCAGAATATCCACCCCGAAATGAGCACACACCTTACCCGGCAGCGTGCGGCGGCAAATCCATTCCAAGGTTTCCAGAGCCTCATCATGCCCGTATACACGGAGTGAGCCTGCGTACTTCCCGGCATTCATGGCCTGAGCAATCATCCGCACCACCCATACCACGCCCAGAATATGGTCCGTATGGGCATGCGTCACGAACAGCTCATGAATCCGATGGAGCGGAAGCTGCACCTCCTGCAGGCGGGACAGAATTCCGTTGCCGCCTCCGGCATCCGTCAGGAACACCTCCTCCCCGCAACGAAGCGCAAAGCAGGTGTTGTAACAACGGGTCACGGCAGCATTCCCCGTGCCCAGCATCGTGAGCGTAATATCGTGCATGCGGACATGTTTCACCTCTTCCCCGCTCTTTTCAACCACAAAGGAAGAGAGATTCCGCTTCATGCTCCGTTTCAGCGCATCGTCACGGGGTCTGCCACCGGGGCGACTGTGGAACTGCCGTCGGCATGCAGGCTCAGGCAGTAGGGCTGACCGTCGGGGCTGCGGGCATAGCGCTTCTCGCAGCAATCAGCATGGGAACCATCCGCCCGCCAGAAGTATTCATGGGACTTGCTGCCGTCCGTGGAATAAAGGCTCACCTTCTCCGCATACCCCTTGGCCGGATTATCGCGGGGCAATCCATCCGGCCCGGCATAGCATTCCCACTCCGGCAGTCCTCCGGAGGTATGGCGCACCAGATGCTCCGTCCAGCCATCGGGAGGAGGCGCGGGCGCTCCGTCATCCGTTTGCAAAAAACTGCGCCGCATCCGGGTGGCGGGATAGTATTCCTGCACCACGGCAGAAGCCCCCACCTGCGGATGCACCACCGGCTTTCCCTCCGCATCCCGCCACTCACGCCGCAACTCCTGCCCATCCTTGTTACGAACGATGCGTTGCACCGCCACCCCGTCATCATTATTCGCCGGAAAATCATGCACAAAGTTACGCCGACTTTCGACCCCGTAGGCATCATCGTACTCGTAGCGCACCGTTTCCTCTCCCGCAGAATCGGGTTTTGCCAGACCGTTTACCCCCAGATTCCGAACCATCAGCGGACGCCCCTTGGCATCATACACCGTCCGCTGCTCCGCAATGGCCGTGGGGTGCGCCACCGTGGGCTGTCCCTGCGCGTCGCGATACGACGTCCGCACCAGATTTCCATTCCCGTCGTAGGCGAACTCTCGCACCGCCACCCCGGCGGCATCCTCTGCCGGCTTTCCTTTCTCATCCCGATTCATGCGGCGGGTTACCCGACCGGCCTCATCATACTCTACCGTCTGGGTGGCCACCCGGCTCCCCGGCAGAGCGTGCAGTTTCCCATCCGCATTAACGAAACGAGCCTCCACGGTGCGTCCCTCGGCATTCTGCCGCATCTGCACATGGGCCACGTTCGGCACAGCCCCCTTTCCCAGCACCCCAACGGGCTGCGGCGGTAAGGGGGCAGCAGGGTTACTCAATCCGACGCAGCAGACAATGTTCGCGGGCTGTTCATGCAACCTGAACACCTGCAATACACCGCTGCCCAGGGTTCCCCCCAGCACCGCCACAACGGCCAGTGTACCGGTATAACCCCACACCTGTTCCACCCAGCGCCAGTAACGGGGTGCCTGCTGCAATTCTTCCTCCTCCATATCTCAGAGGAAACCCCGCAGCTCCACCGGATTCGATAACAACTAGTTCAACTGCGTCTTTATCAGCCGTGGACTTCATACACCGATTGAAGTGCAAACGATAACCGCACGTCAATTGCCCTGACGGGCATCAAAATTGCTCATTCGTAACATATCCGCCCCCATTTTGCAGCCACTTTTGGTGAATTGCAAGTTCAAATGCAACACTTTTTGAAAAAAATGCACTCTTAGTG
>CAYYKC010000026.1:0-24279 GCA_964471605.1 uncultured Akkermansia sp.
AGGCCGCATCCAGCGACTGAACAAGGCCATCGAGCCGATGGGCGAGGCACACTCCGACTGGGCCATCTTCCGCGATGTGTCCGAGCGGCTGGGCTGCGACTGCGTGAAAGTGATTGCCTGCCCCACACCGATGATGGTGCTGGAGGAAATGGCACAGGAGTTCGAGCCGATGAAGGGTCTCACCTGGGGCAACATCGGCAACGAGGGTAAAGTGATTCTGAACACCGGTGTCACCATCCCCCTCATCGAGCGTACAAAATCCAAGAACTAATCTCAACACCAACGTAATATAAACCTGATATGATGGACGCTATCTTAAATTGGTGCGACAACCTGCTGGAAAACGACATCTGGTTCTACCTGATTACCACGGTAATCAAGTTGGTGCTGATGTTCGCCGTCATTCTGGCATTCGTTGTCCTTTCCGTGTGGATTGAGCGCCGAGTCGCCGGCTGGATTCAGGACCGCCCCGGTCCCAACCGCGCCGGCATTCCGCTGACCCTCTTCCAGCGCTACGGCAGCAAGGAGAAGCAGCCGCTCAAGAACCTGCTGCACTACTTCGGCATCCCGGAGACCTGCTGGATTGCCAGGCTCTGCACCTGGCTGAAGCTTGACCGCGACATCCCGACCTTCGGTCTGATGCAGCCCTGTCTGGACGGCGGCAAGCTCTTCCTCAAGCAGGAAAACACCCCCTCCTACGTACGCAAGCTCTACTTCACCATCGCCCCCATGCTCGTGCTGGGGCCGCCCATGGTTTCAGCCGCCGTGGTACCCTTTGCCTCCTCCGCCTCCACCTGCTGGGGTGATATCAACATGGTGGTGGCCAACATCGGCGTAGGCCCGCTGTGGATTTTCGCCATCTCCGGTCTCTCCGTCTACGGTCTCACGATGGCCGGCTGGTCCTCCAACTCCAAGTTCCCGTTCCTGGGTGGTCTGCGCGCCACGGCTCAGCTCATCTCCTACGAGGTGGCCATGGGCCTCTCCGTCATTCCCCTGCTGATGATGTTCGGCACGCTCAACATGCAGGACATCGTGAGCAACCAGGCCGCCAACGGCTGGACACTCCTGCCGCTCTGGGGCGAGGGTCTGAGCATCCAGCGCTGGGTCATGATGGTACCGATGCTGCTCAGCTTCATCATCTTCGTGACCTGTATCTTTGCAGAGGCCAACCGTACGCCCTTCGATATGGCCGAATGTGAAACCGATCTGGTGGGCGGTTACCACACGGAATACTCCTCCATGAAGTTCGCCTCGTTCTTCATGGGCGAATACGCAGCCATGGTCATCGGCTCCGCGCTGGTGGTCACGCTCTTCCTGGGTGGCTGGTCCATCGGCTTCGGCATCGATGAGGCGCTGGCCTCCTGGTGCGACTGGGTGGCAGTGCTCTGCCAGTTCCTCATGTTCCTCATCAAGCTGGTGGCTTTCATCTTCTTCTTCGTGTGGGTGCGCTGGACACTGCCGCGCTTCCGCTGGGATCAGGTGATGAAGCTGGGCTGGCTCGTATTCCTGGAGCTGGCCGTGGCCAACATCTTCCTGACCGCCGCCGTCCTGTACTTCATCAAGTAACCCCTTTCACTCATCATGTCTTACATCAAGATTAAACGACCCAAGTTCTCCATTCTGGACAAGGTGTACGTGGTGGAGCTCGTCAAGGGGCTCTGCATCACCTTCAAACACCTGGTGCTTTCCCTCCTGGGCAAGACCCCGGCCAAGAAAGACTTCAACGGTAAGGGTGTGGGCGCCTGTATGCCCTTCCCCGAGCAGCGCTGGGATGACCGCCTGCCCGAATACTATCGCGGCGCTCCCACGCTGGTGCGCGGCGAGGACGGACGCGAGCGCTGCGTTTCCTGCCAGCTCTGCGAGTTCATCTGCCCGGCTCGTGCCATCACCGTGACCCCCGGTGAGGTTTCCCCGGAAAGCAGCTGTCAGAAACAGGAAAAAGCGCCCAAGGAGTTCGAGATTGACATGCTGCGCTGCATCTACTGCGGCATGTGCCAGGAAGTCTGCCCGGAGCAGGCCATCTTCCTCTCCAAGGAATACCTCATCACCATGACCGACCGTAAGAACGCCATCCGCAACAAGGAGACGCTCTACCGCCTGGGCGGCACGCGCAAGGGTCTGGTCAACAAGTGGAACCAATACAAATAATATACTGCCATGTTTGAATCCGCCATTTGTCAGATTATCTTTTACGTGTTTGCTGCACTGGCTGCTCTGTGCGCCATCGGCGTCGTGGCCTTCCGCAACCCCGTGGCATCGGCCATGAACATGGCTCTGAGCTTCGGCTTCACCGCCGCCATCCTCTTCGGCATGGGGGCTCAGTTCCTGGGCATTGTCCAGCTCATCGTCTATGCCGGCGCCATCCTGGTGCTCTTCCTCTTCGTCGTGATGATGCTCGACGTGAAGGCTGAGGAGCATTCCGGGCTGATGCCCATGGTCGTGGGCGTGGTCGTTGCCTCCGTCTTCGCCGGAATCGTCACGCATGTGGCCCTGCACCTGCCGGGCGCACAGGACGGAGCCTGCCCGGTCATCACCGCCTGCGAAAACATCGATGCCCTGGCCGTGACCGATGAAGCCAAGGCAGAGAAGCCCGTCGTCGGGGCCGCCGGATTCGGCGGTTCCCTGCCGCAGCTGGACAGCAAGGCTGCCAATCTGGCCGCCAACCCGGGCATGAGCCCCGAGGCCGCCGCAGCCGCCACCGGGTATCCGGATGTCAAGCTGCTGGGCAAGACCCTGTTCTCTCAGTACAACATCGCCTTTGTCATTCTGAGCTTTGCCCTGCTTTCCGGCACGGTAGGCGCGGTGGCGCTGGCCCGCAAGATTCGCAAAGACTAACCCCTTTCACACACACCCATGACAATTCCGTTAGCACATTACCTGATTTTCTCAGGCATCCTGTTCTCCATCGGGCTGGCCGGGGTACTCATCCGCAGAAACATCCTCGTGGTGTTCATGTGTCTGGAGATGATGCTCAGCGCGGCCAACGTCTCGCTGGTGGCTTTCTCCCGCGCTCAGGGTACAGAAGGCATCCCGGTGTACGATGCACAGGTGCTTTCCCTCTTCATCGTGGCCATTGCCGCAGCTGAAGTTTCCATTGGTCTGGCACTCATCGTTGCCATGTTCCGCGCCCGCCGCACGGTGGACAGCACCGCCCTCAACACACTCAAAGACTAACCCCACAGCAATACAGATATGATACAGAATCTTCCCTGGCTCTTCCTCGTACTGCCGCTGCTGGTGGCAGCCATTGACTGGGTGGTCTTCCACAAATGCCCCAAAACGGCCGCCACACTCTCCATCCTGTCCGCGCTGGGCACTTTCGCCCTGTGTGTTGCCTACCTCTCCGGCTGGCAGACCGGCACGCCGGACATCTACACCTGGATGCCCATGGCTGAGGGGACGCTCTCTCTGCACCTGGGTCTGACCATGGATGCGCTGGCCATGCGCATGATGCTGGTAGTGACCGGCATCGGCCTGCTGGTTCACATCTTCTCCATCGGTTACATGAAGGGCGACAGCTCCAACCTGAGCCGCTACTTCGCCGGGTTGAGCATCTTCATGTTCAGCATGAGCACCATCGTGCTGGCGGACAACCTGGCCATGACCTTCATCGGCTGGGAAATGGTGGGCTTCTCGTCCTACCTGCTCATCGGCCACTGGTTCCAGAAGGCCAGCGCAGCCGATGCCGCCAAAAAGGCATTCATCACCAACCGCGTGGGCGACTTCGGCTTCCTGCTGGGTATCCTGCTCACTCTCGGCGTGTTCGGCACCCTCACCTTTGCCGACATGGGCACCGCCGCTGCCGGCGTGGCACCCTGCCTGCTGACGGTGACCGTCATCTGCCTCTTCTGCGGTGCCATCGGTAAGTCCGCCCAGTTCCCGCTGCATGTGTGGCTGCCGGACGCCATGGAAGGCCCCACGCCCGTGTCCGCCCTCATCCACGCCGCCACCATGGTGGCCGCCGGTGTGTACATGATGGTGCGTCTGCAAATCAGCATGGGTACCGGTGCCTTCACGGAGACCGCCTGCATGGTCATCGCCACCGTGGGTGCCATCACTGCCGTGATGGCCGCCATCATCGCCACCCAGCAGGACGACATCAAGCGCGTGCTGGCATACTCCACCCTGTCCCAGCTGGGCTACATGGTCATGGCCGTGGGTCTGCTGGCCGGTGAAGCCGCCATGTTCCACCTGTACACGCACGCCTGGTTCAAGGCGCTGCTCTTCCTGGGTGCCGGTGCCGTCATCGTGTGCTGCCACCACGAGCAGGATATCTGGAAGATGGGCGGTCTGGCACGTCGCATGCCCCTGACCGTGCTCTGCTTCCTCATGGGCACCTTCGCCCTCATCGCCATTCCCGGATTCTCCGGCTTCTTCTCCAAGGAAGCCATCCTCGATGCCGCCATCGTCAACCACCCCACCTTCTTCTGGATTGGAGCCGGCGTGGCCGCCATCACCACCTTCTACATGGCTCGTCTCTGCCTGGTAGCTTTCTTCGGCACGGCTCGCGCCCATGGTGCGGAGGAGGCACGCGAGGCCTCACCGACCATGCTGCTGCCCCTGCTGCTGCTGGCCGTCATGGCTATCATCTCCGGCTACGGCTTTGTGGCTGACCACTTGGTACCGGCTGAAGGCTTCACCGCCCCCGGCTTCCACTTCGGCTTCACCTTCTATGTGAGCCTGGGTGCGCTGGTGCTGGGTCTGCTGGCCGCCATTGCGGTCTACGGCTTCGGCAAGCGCAGCTCCGACCCGCTGAGCAACAACTTCCTCTCCACCGCCCTCCGCAAGCGTCTCTACATCGATGCCATCTACGACAAGGTGCTGGTGGGCGGCCTGCAGCAGTGCGGTGCTCACATCATCGAGTTCATCGACTCTGCCCTCATCCGCGGGCTGCTGGTACAGGGTCTCGCCTGGCTGGTGGGACGCATCGGCATCCTGCTCAGCTGGATACAGTGCGGCTCGCTGCGAGCCTATTCCTGTGTGGCAGGTCTGGGTATCCTCATCATCATCGTTCTCATCGCCCTCTAACACTAACCTGATATCACAATCATGCTTATCTGGCTTATTCTCGTACCTGTGATTGCCGCAGCTCTCATCGGCCTGCTTCGCACGCCGGGTCGCCTCACCGCGATAACGGCTGCAGCCATCATGCTTGTATTGGGCGTGGGAGCCATCCTTGCTTCCCTCTTCTGCCCCGCTTGCAGTGCTGCCTGTCTCTCCACCTTCTGCGGAGAGCCCATCCAGTTCACCCTGGCTTTGCCGCTCAGCAAAATCATGGTGCTGCTGTCTGTGCTGGTGACCTTTGCCGCCGTTATCGGCATGAAAGCCCCGGACAAGGATGCCGAGCGGAGCTGGTCCATCTCTGCGCTGCTGCTGTCCGCCGGTGCCCTGGGCGCCTTCATGTCCGACAACATCATCGCTTTCTACGGCTTCCATGAGCTCGCCCTCATCCCCACCTTCATCATGATTGGCTGCTATGGCCGCGGCGATCGCCGCACCATCGCCTGGACCGCCACGGTGTATCTGGGGCTGGCCTCCATGGTGCTGCTGGCGGGTCTGCTGCTGCTCTGCACGCAGATGCACGCCTGGAGCTTCACTAATCTGGCAACATCCGTGGCTTCCGGCATCACGCCCACCACGCCCTGCCTGATTGCCGGGCTGCTGATAGTGGGATTCGGCACGCTGGTGTCGCTCTTCCCCTTCCACACCTGGGCAGCTCCGGCCTATGCCAGCGCCCCCACCCCCATCAGCATGCTGCATGCGGGTGTGCTCAAGAAGTTCGGCCTGTACGGTCTCTTCACGCTGGCCGCCGCCTTCGGGCCCAAGTGCGGTGACCTCTTCGGCAGCTGGAACAACCTGTTGCTGCTGCTCCTGCTGGGCAACATCCTGTGGGTGGGTTATGTGACCGTTTCCCAGACCCGTCTGGACGACATACTCGGTAACTCCTCCGTCATGCACATGGGCTACATCTTCCTGGCCTTCGCCGCATTCGTGGCTGCCAAGGGGGACAACATGCTGGCGTACTCCGGCGCCGCCGTGCTGATGCTGGCACACGGTCTGACCATCGCCATGCTCTTCCTGCTCACCGGGCAGATTGAGAGCCAGACCCGCACGCTGGAGCTTGACTCCATGGGCGGACTTGCCCGCAAGCTGCCGCTGCTTGGCTTCCTGTTCGGGCTTGCCGGCATGGCCTCCATCGGTCTGCCGCTGCTGGCCAACTTCGCCGGTGAATACACCGTCTTCGTCTCCTGCTTCGAGAACTGGCAGCCGGGCGCTGCCGCCGCCACCGCCGGGTGTGATGTGCTCACCTGCTGCATCAACTGGCTGCAGGGCCTGCCCTGGGGCATCGGCTGCGTGTTTGCCTGGATCTTCGGCGGCATCACCTGCGCGCTCAACTCCATTGCCGCCCTCTTCGGCGGACTGGGTGCCGTGCAGCTGACGCTGGTCTTCGCCCTGTGGGGACTGGTCATCAGCGCCATTTACATGCTGCGTGCCTTCCGCAACACCTCCGAGCGCGCCACGAAGTTGAGCGTCCTCGACATCGTCTCTGCCGGATTCCTGGCTGTCTTCATCGTGCTGTTCGGCATCGCCCCGCAGCTGCTCATGAACCTCATCTGAACCATCACCCGATAACGATATGAACGACATTGCAACATACTGCTCGGCAACCTACACCTGGGGTCAGTTCACGCCGGCCTTCATCCTCATCGGGATTGCTGCGGTTCTGCTCATGGCAGACACCTTCATCAAGGCTCTTCCCAAGCGTGCCTACGCCCTCACAGCGGCCATCGGTGCGCTGCTGGTGGCCTGTCTCACCGTCAGCGGTGAGCACACCAATGCCTACAGCTTCCTGGCATGCCTTGCCACGGGGCTGAGCATCCTGGTGGCATTCGATTACACCAAGGTCAGCTGCGCCTCCATCGCGGGCGGCAGCTGCGACGAGGGTACGGGCGAGTTCTACGCCCTGCCGCTGGTGGCCTGTGCAGGCATTCTCTGCCTCACTCAGGCGGCCGACCTCATCATGGTCTTTGTGAGCCTGGAGGTGGTCACGCTGACCTCCTATGTGCTGGCCGGATACTTCCGCCGCAACCAGGGTTCCATCGAGGCCGGCATCAAGTATCTGGTGCTGGGAGCCATGAGCACGGGCATCCTCGTGTTCGGCGCTGCCTGGTACTTCGGTATGAGCGGCACCTTCATCCTGGACTCTGCCGTGGTGTTTAACACTCTGAGCAGCGTTTCCACCGGCACGGTTGCCATCGGCTTCCTCATGGCCGTGGCTCTGCTCTTCCTCGGAGCTTTCTTCAAGGTCGGCGCAGCCCCCATGCACGTGTGGATTCCCGATGTGTACCAGGGTGCTCCCACCCCAACCACCACCTTCCTGGCCGTTGCCTCCAAGACCGCCGGCTTTGCCCTGCTCTGCGCGCTGGTAGTGCCCTTCCGCGACCTGGCCATCCCGGGTGTGCCTGTGGCTGATATGCTGGTGTGCGTCTTCGGCATCGTGGCAGCCGCCACCCTGCTGATTGGTAACCTCGGTGCCCTCTTCCAGAGCAACGCCAAGCGACTGCTGGGCTACTCCTCCATCGGTCAGGCCGGTTTCATTCTGGTATTCTTCGTGAACCTCAGCGGCCCGGTGGAAGCTCTCACCTTCCAGTACCTGACAGCCTACACACTGGCTACTGTGGCTGCGTTCTTTGCCATCGCCATGGTACGCACCCAGCGCGAGAGCGAAGAAATCTCCGCCTTCCGCGGTCTGGGCAAGACCAATCCGCGCACGGCCTTCCTCATCGTGGTCAGCTTTGCCTCACTGGCCGGTGTTCCGCTGACCATGGGCTTCCTGGTGAAGATGGCCTCGTTCATCTCTCTGGTGGCCGCCATGCAGTCCTGGACCTGTCTGGTATGGCTGCTGCCCGTCATGGTGATTACGGCAGCTGCCGGCTTCTACTATTACTTCAAGATTATCCGCGCCATGTACTGGGAGAAGCCCCAGGCAGAGGATAAGCCGCTCTGCGTGCCCTTCTGCACGGCCTGTGTGATGACCGCCTGCGCCATCGCCCTCATCGTGCTGGGTACCTGGCCGCTCATCACCGCGTTCTGATAAGAGAAGAACCTGTACCGTTCTCAGCTCCCCGCCGTATACCGAATACGGCGGGGAGCTTTTACTTATCAAACTAACAGAATTGGCAGTGGCACAGATTGCGCTTGCGCAGGCGGGGGGAGTAGGTTAGAATGCCGGGAGCACCATGGATTACGCCCCGCTGATAGAGAAACGCCGCGAGAGATTGCAGGAGTTGGAGACGCTGATAGCTGACCCGGAGTTATTTTCGGACGGACGTCGAGCGGGAGAGCTGATGCGGGAGCACCGACGCATCCGGGAGCTGATGCGGGACTGGGAAACGCTGTTGACCACGCAGCGCCAGCTGGAGGAAAACCGGGAGCTGGCCTCCGGCGATGACCCAGAGCTGGCCGAGATGGCTCAGATGGAGCTGGAGGGGCTGGAGACCGCTCTGCCCGCACTGCTGGAGAAGATACAGTACAGCCTGCTGCCGCGGGATACCACAGAGGACCGCGATGCGATTGTGGAAATCCGCGCCGGCACGGGTGGTGACGAAGCGGCTCTCTTTGCGGGTGATTTGCTGGGGATGTACCAGCGCTATGCCGACAGCCGGGGCTGGAAGTTTGAACTGCTGGATGCCAGCCCGTGCGATGTGGGCGGTTTTCGCGAAGTGACGGCGCGTGTGAGCGGCGAGGAGGTGTTCCGCTTCCTCAAATACGAAAGCGGCGTCCACCGCGTGCAGCGCGTGCCCGCCACGGAGACGCAGGGGCGCATCCACACCTCCACCGCTACCGTGGCCGTGCTGCCGGAAGCGGAGGAGGTGGATATCGAGATTCGCCCGGAGGATTTACGCATCGAGACCTGCCGGGCAGGCGGTGCGGGCGGGCAGCACGTGAACCGCACGGAATCCGCCGTGCAGATATTCCACCTGCCTACGGGTATCATGGTGCGCTGCGAAAACGAGCGTTCGCAGCTCAAGAACAAAGAAACCGGCATGCGCATCCTGCGCGCCAGACTCTTCGAAATGAAGCAGCGCGAGGCGCAGCAGAGCTACTCCGACCAACGCCGAGCCCTCATCGGCTCCGGCGGCCGAGAAGAGAAAATCCGCACCTATAACTTCCCGCAGAACCGCCTGACCGACCACCGCATCGGCTACACCGCCTATAATCTGGATATCGTGGTGACGTCCGGGGCGCTGGATGACCTCATCGCCCACATGCAGCATGAGGAGATGCAAACCCGCATGGATGAGCTGACATAACCCCCGTCTACCGATGAAAAGCATACAGGATATCCTGACCTCCGGCACGGCGTATCTGGAAGCCCGCGGCATCGAGGGTGCGCGGCACTCCATGCAGAGCCTGATGGTGCATGTGCTGGGCTGCAACCGCACGTGGCTATACCTGCACTATGAAGACCCGCTGCCGGAGGAAAAGCTGGTGCCGCTGCGCGAGCTGCTGAAGCGGCGCGGCAAGGGAGAACCCCTGCAGCACCTGCTGGGCAGCACCGAATTCTTCCGCCGCGAGTTCCGCACGGATGCCCGCGCCCTCATCCCCCGCCCGGAGACGGAAGAACTGGTGGAGCTCGCCCTGCAAATGGCACCGCGCCGGCAGGGCATGCGTGTGCTGGATATGGGCTGCGGCTCCGGCATCATCGGCATCACCCTCGCGCTGGAGCTGGTGAAACAGCAGCCCGAAGTCGTCATGGCCGATATCTCTGAAGCCGCCCTCTCCCTCACCTTGGAAAACGCCACTACTCTGGGTGCCCGGGTGAAAACCTACCGCAGCGACCTCTTTGCGGCCTGGGACACCCCGGCTGAGGGAGCTGTGCAGCCGCCGGATTCATTCAATCTGGTGCTGGCGAACCTGCCCTATGTGCCGGTGGGGGAAACCGTCTCTGCCGAGGTGCAGCATGATCCCGCCACGGCGCTTTACGGCGGGACAGACGGGCTGGACATCGTGCGCCGCTTTGTGAAAGACGCCCTTCCTCATCTGGCCGACCGTGCTCTGGTCATGCTGGAGGTGGGGCACGACCAGGGAGAAGCCACCAGAGCCCTCATGGAAGAGCTGGGCTACACCCACACCCGTGTGCTAACCGATATGAGCGGCAAGGCACGTTTCCCAATGGGATTCGCCCCATCCCGCCCCGAACCCGCTGACGAAGCTGTCCATGACGAATGATACTTTCCTGATACTGCCCTGTGTAAAGAGCATCATAAGGGTATTAGCGCACATCACCATTCTTGGGTTAATGCTGAGTGCGGTGTTGGGCGTGGCCGAAATACTACTGCTGTCTTTCGGAATCCTCCGCATTGGCATCATCTGTGGAATAATAGGCAGTCTCCTCCTCCCGATTGAAACAGCTATCCTGAGTGTCCTTGCACTCTGGAGCCACCGAGTACTGCTGTTTCAGCGGGGATATTTCCTTACAGCATGCCTTGTCGGCGGCATCATCATCCTCAGTCATGCATGGCCGGCCTGCCGGGTGTACAGCTTGCTGACGGGCAAACTTCTGCTGACTAATCAGGGATTATTCCCTTTGCTGATATGTCCCGCATTGGTGTTCATTCTCCTCTTCAACCTGCCAAACATGGCGGCTGCCTCTCAATGGCTGAAGATTCGGTTGGGAATTTTCCCCTTCATGCTACTGTTTATATACATCTGCGACCAACCTGGACTCATCCTGATGGCCTGTATCGGCAAACTCCTGCTCTGGGGGCTGCTGGTCGGTCCGCTTCGTCAGCTGGCAAACATCGCCCCTTGCATCATCAGCCTGCCGCCCACAAAGGAAAACTCAAACGAAGAGCAGAGCTAAATCTTCCAAGCATCCACTGCTCACGCATTCCATTGCGACTAACGGACAATCCAATAAAGAGATTTTATTGATTTTTCAGCATCCTGCCCGGTAAAACCTTAATCAGCCTACCTCACTCCAGCGTATCCAGATGAGAAATGGCGGAAGAGCCGTGGGCTCCTAAATCCAGGGCTGCGTTAGCGACGTGGTCGGCATCCTCGTCAAAGCGGTAGGCCGAGCAATCCGGGCAGGAGTCCGCATTCTTATCCACAATTGCTCCGCAAACGGCGCAGAGCTTGTAGCTGCCGGGGTCGTTGGCCACCGTAGTGGCAATTTCCTTATAATCTCGTCTCATGGTATCAGTTGAAACGGGGTATCGGTTGCCCGATACCCCGTCATGAAGCTCAAAAACGGAAAACCTGAAAGGGAACTCAGGCGATGGAGGCGACAGCCTTGGCAGCCTTGCTCTTGTAGTTGGCGGCGCGGTTGGCCGGCACAGTGCCCTTCTTGGCAGCCTTGTCGATGGCAGAGGCGAACGTGTTGTAGGCAACCACGGCGGCTTCCTTGTCCTTGCTCTCTACAGCCACGGCGACTTTCTTACGAAGAGTGCGAACGCGGGAGATAACGGAACGGTTGACAGCGGTGCGGGCGATCGTCTGACGAATGCGCTTCTTAGCGGACTGAGTGTGTGCCATAATGGTTTATAAAATTGTTGTGGTTTTTCGTTTTGGTGGGCAGATTCTACTCCAATTCGGCCAAATGTCAAGCAAATTGGGAAGAAAAGACGTTTTTTTATGCAGAAGGGGGGGGGCAAAGTTTCTCTTTCGGCGTGAAACAATAGCCCACGCCGCGCTCCGTGGTCACGCAGTCGGCATAATCAGCCAGCTTGCGGCGCAGGCGCTTCACGTGTGTATCGAGCGCGCGCGACTGCGTGGTGTCCGCATAGCCGAAAAGCACCTTCTGGAGCTCATAGCGGTCCTGCACCCGCCCCGGGCGCTCCATGAGATAGGCCAGCAGCTTGAACTCTGCCGTGGTCAGCT
Source organism: uncultured Akkermansia sp. (assembly GCA_964471605.1). Taxonomy (GTDB): domain Bacteria; phylum Verrucomicrobiota; class Verrucomicrobiia; order Verrucomicrobiales; family Akkermansiaceae; genus Akkermansia. The sequence goes on from CAYYKC010000026.1 coordinate 11,887, forward strand.
CCAGAGGCTCGCCCCGCAGGTGTCCTTGCAGCGTGTTTTTATCCAGCACCAGCTCCCCGCTGTGAACCAAAAGCTGCACCGCCGAAGCTGAGGCGCGGCTGAGGATATTACGCACGCGCAGCACCAGCTCGCGAGGACTGAAAGGCTTGGTCATATAATCATCTGCCCCCAGCTGCAAGCCCTCCAGCCTGTCCTCCAGCTGGGCACGCGCCGTCAGAAAGAGGGTCGGAATAGAAGCCGTGAGCGGCTGCTCTTTCATAGCGCGATAAATCTGCAACCCATCCATGCCGGGCAGCATGATATCCAGTATCACCAAATCCGGATGCAGGGTACGAATCTGCTCCAGCCCGGCGATTCCATCATGCACCAGCGTGGTTTTCCAACCCTGCCGCTGCAGATTGTAGGCGACAAAGTCGGCGATATCCTCGTCGTCCTCCACCATCAGAATGTGTGCTGCCATAATCGGGAATGCTTGTTACGGTATTATATAAGCGTCTTTCCTCTCCCGAAGCAAGCCAAATTGCGTGACTTTTTGGTCACACGCCCAGCTCCTCGCGGATGACATCGCGAATGCGTGCCTGCACCTCAGCAATGGAGCCATCGGCCTCAATGCGGTGCAACCACGGCATCTCCATGGAGGAATAGATATCCTTGCAAGCCTGCAGGAAAGGTTCATTCTCAAATGCGTCGTGTCCATTGCCCCGGGCATTCATGCGGTCAATGGACATCTCCACCGGGATATCCAGCCAGAACGCCACATCCGGCACCGTCGCAAAGGCCTCGTTGCACTCGCGGATTTCCTCCACATTGGCTCCCGTTGCCCCCTGATACGCCATCATGGAGAGGTAATACCTGTCCAGCAGTACCCACTTGCCCGCTTCTAACGCAGGCTCAATGAAATGGCGCACATGCTCACGCCTGTCCTGAAGCAGACAATCGATTTCCTCCTCCAAACTGAGTCGCTGCCCGGAAAGAGCTGCCTCACGCACCTTCATACCCCACGGACCGCGGGTCGGCTCATAATCGGTCACCACTTCCAGCCCCAGCCCACGCAAATACCGGGCCAACAGCTGAATCTGAGTAGACTTGCCCGTGCCGTCAATACCTTCAAAGACGACCAGGGCACCGCGTAGGTGAGGAGAATCGGGTTCCATATCACCGCATACGTTAGCACATCCACCCCGCCACCGCAAGCCAAATGTGCGGCTAGTTGCGTCAATCCGCCGTGCTATGCGCCACACCCTGTGAACCGTTTCTGCCCCATCTGCCCGTTATCCTCCCCAATGCGGCGACATTTCTACTTTAATCTTACCAACATCCAGCCAGGCATCCAGACGTTCGTGAAAAATGCTGCGCAACTCAGCTATCACCGACTCCAGGCGGCCATCCCGCCGCAGTTCATGAATATGCTGCGGCACCCAGATGTGAAACAGATGCTCCCACATCTGGCTCAGGCAAGCATCCTGCCCCGTGCGGAGGTAGTCGAAAGCCGCCGGAAGATAGGTGCAGCATTCCTCATAATTTCCGGCGGGCAGATAACTACCGAACACAACAAAGGTCAGCTCATCCCCCGTCAGGCCTACACCCTGCTTGTCCACGATGGCCTGCAGTTCATCCTCCATCCCGTCGAAATCATGGTACGGGTCACTCAGTGTCTAGGGGGGCATGACATCTGTTTCCAAAGGATGGTGTAGGCGGGATGAAGTGCACGGATGCTCTGCGGGAAGCGCCGGGCATAATCCAACAGCACAGGCAACAAATCCCCGCGGGCATAGGCTGTCAGGCGTTCCAGAGTCTCAGGCTCGTTCAGCGCCGGGCAAGCCGTGTAGCAGCCGATGCAGAGTACGCCGCTCTCATCCTGCATGAGGCGCAGCGGCCAGACACGGCACTCAAAGGGGCGCTCCGCCCGCGGCAGGGTGCACCCGCTGGCCGGATCGAGCAACGGACAATCCGCCGTCTCCTCCGCAGCATCGGTTCGGAAGCTCAGGCAGAAGCTGCGGGAACCGTTCGGACGGGTACAGAGAGGGATGCCCCGATTGCTCAGTTGCTCGCAGAGCGAATCCTCCAGAAAGGGAGTCTCCCACTCGGAGGCCGGGCAAAAATTGCAGCACAGGCGACAACGAGCACAAGCGGAGGAGTTGAAGATGTGGGTCAGCATGAGGAGAGAGGGAGAGCGGAGAATTTGCGGAGAAGAAGAGCGGGGCGATACGATTCCTTCGCCTGCCGAAGCCCGGGTTGGTTCAGGTCTTCCTCGCGGTTGATGAAATCGCAGCGGAGACGGCGGGCCAGCTCGCGATTGATGACCGGAAAGGCATCCCGAAAAGCCGGCAGGCATTTTTCGTAGTGCACATCCGCCACGTCAGGAGAAATCAAGGAAGCGATAGACATGGCAACGGGCTGCTGCCGTACCCGTATCAGGCCGCCGCACAGCTGCAGCTCGGCAATATGTTCCAGCGCGTGCTGAATGGCGAGCAGTTCATGCTCCAGCGCGGGGGTGGGCTCTTCCCTGCCCTCCATCCAGGCGCGTGCCACCATCAGGGCATCACCGCCGTTGTCCGGGGTCAGCGCTTCATAGCGCCAATCAGGACAGAGCTTTTCAAAGTGGGCGATGTGATTGCGCTTGCGGTGGTACGCCGTGCCAGGCAGCTCTGCCAAATCGCTGCGTCGGTACAGATAATCGGCATCGCCGGGGTCTGCGGCAAAGGAAAACCTGCCCGGCCGCAGGCGGCGCAGTATCTCTGCCTCTTCCTCCGTGAGCAGGCAGAATTGCAGGGGACGTTGCAGCGCTGCGGCATCTGCCTCGATGCGGCAAAGCGCGGCTTCCGCATCCGCAGCACCGCAGGGAAAGGCATAGCCCTGCAACCGACCGTTTCCGCCGTAGTGCCGATACAGCACCCCATCCTCCATCGCCACCGTGGTGGCGTATTTCTCCCGCAGCAAATAGATATTGGCAAAAGATAAATCATTCCCCCGCCCGTTTGCCGCCGACACACACTCCCGCACACGGGAAGCATCGGCCAATGACGGCTCTGCAAATGGTAAGGGACCGGGATTCATGAGACGGATATGACGGATTGTAACACAACGCAAGTACGAGGTCAATCTATCACCCTGCCCATGACAGGAAGAAAAGCCCCGCCCGGGTGCTCTCTCCTTCACCCGAGCGGGACACGCATGCAAGAAAAATGCTGAACTCTCTTATTTGCCGAGGGCTTTCTGCCAAGTCTCGGCTTTGAAGCCGGGGATGACGCAGCCGCTCTCCGTCACCAGCAGTGGCCGCTTCACCAGCATGCCATCAGAGGCCAACAGCGCCAGCTGTTCCTCATCGCTCATGCTTGCCAGCCTGGTGGAAAGGCCCAGCTCACGATACTTCATCCCGCAGGTATTGAAGAACTTTTTCAACGGCAGCCCGCAGGCGGCCGCCCAGGCACGAATCTCCTCCGCTGTCGGAGCCTGCTCGACAATATGGCGGTCAGTAAACTCTGCACCCTGATCCTCCAGCCACTTGCGGGCCTTCCGGCAGGTCGTGCACTTCGGATATTCGATGAATAAGTTGCTCATGCGCGTAATTTAGAACAATTCTAAATAAAAAGCAAGACAAATTTGCATGTGGACGCATTTTTTTAGCGAAATGGGGGCTCTGACGCGCCGGACAGGCTTCTTTTTTGTCGCGGAAGCGGCAGAGCTGTGCTATAGTAGGGACATGATGCTGACTCTGACAGGGCTGGGATATGATATACACCGTTTTTCCGAAACACCGCGACCGCTGTGGCTGGGCGGGGTAAAGGTACACGACACCAAGGGGCTTGCCGGCCATAGTGATGCCGATGTCCTGTGCCACGCGCTGGCAGATGCCATCCTGGGGGCACTCGGTGAGCCGGACATCGGTTACTGGTTTCCGCCGGGCGATGAAAGCTGCCGCAACATCTGCTCGCTTCGTATTGTAGAGAAAGCGGTGGAGCTGCTGAAAGAGCGCGGAGGACGGCTGGTGAATGCCGACTGTGCGCTGATTGCCGAAGCGCCGAAAATCATGCCCTTCGTCCCGCAGATGAAAGAAACCCTCGCGCCGATACTGGGTGTCTCCCCACGGCGGGTGGGCGTGAAAGCCACCACCAATGAGAAACTCGGCTCCATCGGACGCCGCGAGGGAATGGCAGCCTTTGCCACCGTGGCCATACAACTGCCGGAGGAGGACTGAATATGGATTCCGAAATTGCACTGGCAGCCTTTGCCGCTGTGGAAAGCCTGAAACTGACGGGGCTGACCGTTGCCACGGCAGAAAGCTGCACCGGGGGCATGATTGCCGCCGCGCTGACAGAAGTGCCGGGCGCGTCTGCCGCATTCCGCTACGGCTGGGTCACCTACTGCAACGAGGCAAAGGAACGTCTGCTGGAGGTGCCATCTGCCCTGATTGACACCTTCAGCGTGGTAAGCGAACCCGTGGTGGCCGCCATGGCAGAGAGCGCCATGCGACAGGCCGGGGCAGACATCGCCATTGCCGTCTCCGGTAACGCCGGCCCCACCGCCGCAGAGGGGGAGCCCCCCGTCGGCACCATCTGCCTGGCCCTGACCAGACGCGGCGCCCGAAAACCTCTCCACACGGAAACCATCGTCCGGCCCAAACTCGACCGCCGGCAGCTGCGCCGCCTTGTTACCCTCCGCGCGCTCAATCTCATCATCAGCGCTACATCGGCTGGCACCTGTTGAGGAAAAGTTGCCCCCGAATAACGCCGCGCAGGTGCATACGGCTATTTCCATACAGGCGGATTACTTGCTCTGTTTTATTTAAATATTTTAATTGTTTATTTTTTTATTTATTAAGTATTGACAACATATCAAAACTATAGTATAGGGGAAGGGTATGAAGAAACTAGCCATTATTTCCCTTATCGTGGCACTCGTATGCAGTGCCTGCCACCATCACCACGACTCGAGCCATGGCCGGGGTTACCCCGGAGGCTATAACGGCAGTCACCATGGGTATCATCACAGCTACCACCATGGAGGCCACCACCGCAGATGACAACCTCTCACCCGCCCCACAGGAGCACCGAGCTGACAGCCGCGGATTTTTCTGAAAAAGAGACTGTTCAACACGGAGAAACTGTGGTTTAATAGGAGCGGTCAATGAGTATCGGAGACGGAAGAGAAGGCAAGGTCCGCGCCGGAATGGTGAAGGGCAGACTTGGCGGCAAACTGGCCGGAAAGAGTCTGCCGCGGCAGATTGTGACCATCGCGCTCTGGCCGCTGCTGGAACAGGTGATGAGCTTCATCTGTGCCTCCACCTCACTGGTGCTGGCCACCGGCATGGGCAGCAATGAGCACATGACCACCCAGATTGCCTCCGGCATCGGCATCACAGGCTATGTGCTGTGGCTGGGATTCCTGATGCAGGGAGCGGTGGGCATGGGGGCTACCGCCATCGTGAGCCGCATGACAGGAGCCCGCCGATTCGGTGCGGCGAATTACACGGCAAACCAAGCCGCCATGCTGGGGCTGCTGGCCGGGCTGCTGTCCTCCGTTCTGATGTATACCACGGCAGATTTCCTGGTTACCTCCGTCCTGCAGTTAAGTGACTTTGCCCGCGAGGTCGCGCTGCGCTACATGCACACGGGGTGCTGGGTTGCCGTATTCTCCGGCGTCGTCTTTGCGTTGAACGCCGCACTGCGTGGGTCGGGAGATACGAAGACACCCTTCATCATCATGGTGCTGGTGGATGGGCTCAACATCGTGTTCAGCATCGTGCTGGTATACGGCTGCGGTCTCTTTGTGGAAGGGCTGGCGCTCGGCCTTATCGGCGGCATGGCCGTTGCGGCCGCAGTACTGCTGGGTATCCTGGCGCACCGTGCGCAACGCATGAAAGAGGCTTTACAGGAAGAAAACCTGGACGAATACGCTGCGGAACGGGGAGAGAGCTACCTGCCGCCGCTCTTTCTGCAGCTCCGCTCCATGCGGCCGGACTGGCGGGAGATGTACCGCATCCTGAGCATCGGACTACCGCAGGCCATGGAAGTGGCCGGCATCTGGCTGATACAGATATACGTTCTGCGCATCATCTCCTCGCTGGGTGATGCCGCCGTGGGTGCCCACAACATCGCCATCCGCATCGAATCGCTCAGCTTCCTGCCCGGCTTTGCCATCGGCATGGCAGGCGCCACTCTGGTGGGGCAATATCTGGGCACGGGCAGCGCGCGCATGGCACTGGCCACCGTGCGGAAATGCGTGCGCTACAGCGTGTTCTTCATGGGCGCTATGGGTGTAGTGTTCTACCTCTTCCCGGAATTCTTCGGCGGTATCTTTGCCGGCAATTCCCGCGAGCTGCTGGATGCCGTGGTGCCCGTAGTGCAGGTTTTCCTGATAGCTGAGCCATTCTACGCTGCCATGCTCATCATCAAGATGTGCCTGCGCGGCGCGGGCTACACCCGCAGAGTGATGCTGGTTTCCTTCGGCTGCATGGGCTTCTTCCGCTTCCTCTGTCTGGTCATCTGGAATGCCCTGTGGCCGGAAAGCATCACGCTGACCGGCATCTGGATACTCATCACCGTGGATATGGCAGTGGAATACCTGCTGCTCACCCGCATGCTCCACGGACTGAAATGGACCCGCAAACGCGTCTGATCCATGAAACGCATCTTGCTCTCCCTTCTGCTGGCAACCCTGCCGCTATTGGCGGCGGAGAAGCCCCGCGCCATCCTGTTATTCTATGTGGATGATCTGGGGTACAACGACACCTCCGTGACCGGATGCACAGAAGTTCCCTGTCCGAATCTGAACCGACTGGCAGAAGAGGGACTCACCTTCACGGATGCCCACAGCACCGCCTCCGTCTGCACCCCCTCGCGTTATTCCCTGTTCACCGGGCAGTATGCCTGGCGGCGCAAGGGCACCCATATTCTGCCCGGTGATGCCAAAATGATTCTGCCCATCAAGGGTGAGGAGCTGACCCTGCCTGCCATGATGCAACGCGCCGGATACCGCACCGCCGCCATCGGTAAATGGCATCTGGGTCTGGGACGCGGAGAGGCACCCATCGACTGGAATCAGCAGATTACCCCGAGTCCCCGCGAGGTAGGCTTCGATTTCTCCTTCATCATGGCCGCCACGGGCGACCGCGTCCCCTGTGTCTACGTCCGTGACGGCAAGGTGGACGGACTGGATCCGACAGACCCCATTTCCGTAAGCTACAAGCCCGGCACCCACTATCCCGGCGAATATCTGGGCCACGAGCATCCGGAGATGCTGAAACCCTGGGGGCGCTCTGCGGATAAGCAGCACGATAAAACCATCGTAGACGGCATCTCCCGCATCGGCTACATGACCGGCGGGCGCGCCGCTCGCTGGAAAGACCAGGATATCGCCGACCGGCTCACAGAGGAAGCCATCGGCTTCATCTCCCGCCGGGCCGGAGAGCCGATTTTCATCTATTTCGGCACCAATGACATCCATGTGCCGCGCGACCCTCACCCGCGCTTTCGCGGCAGAAGCAAGCTCGGGATTCGCGGGGATGCTACCGTGCAGATGGACGATTGTCTGGGGCGACTGCAACAGGCGCTCGTCGATAATGGCTATACCCCGGGGGAAACACTCATCATCTTCAGCAGCGATAACGGCCCGGTCATCGGGGACGGTTATCTGGACGGCTCTGTGGAAGCCTGTCGAGACCACCGCCCCGCCGCACCATACAGCGGAGGCAAGTACAGGTTGCAGGAGGGAGGTACCCGGGTACCCTTCATCGTCTGGTGGCCCGGCAGGGTATCGCCGGGACAGAGCAAGGCCCTGATGAGTCAGGTGGATTTGGGGCGCACACTGGCAGCGCTGGTGGGGCAGGATATCCCACAGGGCTCCATGCCGGACAGCCGGAACCACCTCCCTGCCCTGTTGGGAGACTCGCAGGAAGCACGCAGCGAGCTGGTAACCCAATCATTTGACGGGTCGCGGCTGGCGCTGCGCTCCGGCCAGCTCAAGCTGATAGCCGGGAAGCAAGTGCAGCTCTATAACCTCGCCACCGACCCGGGCGAACAGCAAAACCTGGCCGCCCGGCAGCCGGAAATCGTCAGCCAACTGCTCCGTAAGCTGGAAGAAATCAGGACTCAACAGGGCGGAAATCCAGAAATCCGGTAGCGGGGTCGATGTTGACCGGGACAACACGGATAGTATCACCCGGCTTGAGGCAGGCACCGTCAAAGGAACGCCAGCAATCGGCGTGCCGCTCATGATACCAGCGTGAAGCCCCGGGAAGCTCTGCCCCGGAAATGAAGCCGCGCAAGCGCAGCAGGGGCAGCTCCACCACCAACCCCTGCCCCCAGGCAGCCGTGATGGTGGCTTCCCAGACCCGTGGGTTTTCTGCCTCACATTGCTTTTCCATATACATCAGCAGCATTTTCTGCTCTGCCTCGTTTTCCGCAGAAGCGGAAATGCGCTCCGTCTCCGACAGGTGGCGGGCGATGTCATCCAGCTTCCCGGCAGACGGCAACTGCGGCAGGTGGGGAGACTTCCCCCCGCTGAGGCGGCAGAAGCCACGGTGTACCAGCAAATCGGCATAGCGACGAATGGGGCTGGTGAAATGGCAGTAATCCCCCTTGGCGAGTCCGTAGTGCCCCAATGCCTTGGGTGAATAGCAGGCCCGCATCATGCACCGCAGCAACGACACCTTGAGCAGCGGTTCATCGACATGGCCGCGTATCCTCTCCATCACCCGCGCAAGTTCCTCGCGGGTTGCCAGCGAGCCGACAGGGATACCGTAAGTTTTCAGCTGACCTGCAAATTCCTGAAGTTTGGCGGGATCCGGGGCTTCATGCACACGATATACGGTGGGGATGGCGCGGGCATTCAGGGCATGTGCCACCGCCTCATTGGCCGCCAGCATGAATTCCTCGATTAACTGGTGGGAAATATCGCTCTCCTCCTGCTCCACGTCGATGGGAAGTCCGTGTTCATCCGTCACGACATGCAGCTCCGGCATATCCAGATTCAGCGAGCCGCTATCGAAGCGACGTTTGCGCAGGAGCTGCGCCAGCGCATTCGCTTCGTGCAGCATGGTATCCACCTCTTCATCACCGCTGCTACCCCGCTGCTCCAGCACGGCCAGAGCTTCCGGGTAACTCATCCGCAACCGCGAACAAATGACAGCATCGCGGAACTCAGCATGCCGCGTTTCGCCGGACACATCAATACGCATCAGGCACAGGCGGGTGAGGCGGTCTTCGCCCTGCCGCAGCGAGCAGATACCGTCGCACAGACGCGGCGGCAACATGGGCAATACGCGGTCAGGCAGATAGGTGGAATTGCCCCGCCGCGCAGCCTCTCTGTCCAACGCGGAACCGGGCTGCACATAGTGGCTGACATCCGCTATATGCACCGCCAGCTCCCAGCCCTCCGGCACGCGTCGCACGGCAATGGCATCATCAAAATCACGGGCAGACGCAGGGTCAATGGTGATAACGCAGCGATTTCGCCAGTCATCCCGCCCGCTCAGCTCGGCGGGCGAAAGCGTCTCCGGGATGGCAGCGGACTCGTCCAACACCTCCTGCGGAAAAGACTCCGGCAGGTCAAACTGATGAATGATGGTGGTAATCTGTACCCCGGCATCATCCGGCCATCCCAGCACGGAGATGATGCGCCCCGTGGCCTCTGTGCGGGCAATGGGGTGGGTGAGCGGCTCCACCACAATGCTCATGAAAGGCAGCAGCTCCGGCGGCGGCGGCGTGGTGAGCCGCACCCGCTCCGGCGCGGTCTTGCCATCGCCCATCATGTAGCCGTATCGACCGTCTGACTTGTAGATACCCACCCAGCGGTTATGCCCACGCTCCAGGATTTCCTCCACCCGTACGCGAAGCGACAGCTCCCCGACATCGGGTCGCCGTGCCCCGCGCCCCCTGCGTTGGTATCCGCCGGAGCGGTGCAAGCGCACAGCTGCCTGCACCCTGTCACCATCCATAGCACCGCGCGCCTCATGCTCCGGCAACAAAAGGGCCCCGCCGTCATAGGCAGAGCTGAGAGAACGGAGTGCCGCGCGACCGTCATCATCCGGCAGGAACAACAGCTTGCCGTTGTCGCGGCGAATCACCCGCCCGGTCACATTGCCCCCGGTCGGTTTCCGCAGGGCATAACGCGCCTTGCTGAGCTTGAGCAGCTTCCCCTGCTCCAGCCAGGATTGCAACAGCTCCCGGAGCTCCCGACGACGGCGGGAATCTATCCCCATACCCCGCGCCAGAGCCGACACATCCTGCGGCTCATAATCAGGAGCGGTCAGGTACTGCTCCAACAGCTGCTGCAAATCATCCTCCATGAGAATCAGAAGCGGCGAATCGCCCCTTCAATGACGGAGCGCTCTTCAATCTTCTTCTTGAGCGTGCCGCCCTTGCCGAGCTTATCAAGCCCGCATTCGCGGAACGCGCGACCCAAACGCTCAGCCCATTCCTGAAGGTTCACATCGGCATTACCGGAGGCGCTGTAGGCCTCTTCCGTGTACAGGCGGGCTTTCTTGCGGTTGGAATCCTTGAATGCACCCAGCAGGGTTCCGGTGCGGGTATCGCGAATCGTGCATTCCAGGCAGACATCACCCTCGCCCAGATAACCGGCCACCTGACTGGCTCCGGGAATCGGCGCCAACAGAGTGAAAGCAGACAGCAGACGGAATCCGGGACGCTGCGGTTTGAAATGCACCAGGGCCGTGTCGATGCGCACACAGGCCTCCGCAGGATTCGATGTCACGCGCCAATCCGTACCATTCGCTTTGCCGGCTTCTTTCAGGGACGTGCCGATACTGGTCACCATATTGCTGTACATCTGAATCTGGAGCAGCTGCAGCAGGTGCGCGTCCGCATCCTTCACATGCGACACATTCATGGGGGCAATATATACACGCCCGGATTTCTGGTTCGCATAGGGATTTCCCTTCCCCCAGAGCCAGATACCATCCACGCCTACTTTCATGCTGCGCTCCAGTTCCACATCATACAAGCCGCTTTCGGACTTCAACGTGTGACGGCATCCGGTACTTACCAGAAGCATCATGGCTGCAACAATGGTCAACATGCGGTACAACATGATCACAAACTAACAGATTCCATACCGCTTTTCAAATAAAATCTGAACCATACTGCCGTATTTTGCGTGTTTATTCTGATAAGTGGAATTGATGAATCAGGTAATTCGCTCATTCGGCAATCCAAAGAAACTCCCCTGTCCGGACGAAGCGGACAGGGGAGTTTGTGACGTGTATGTAAAGAGGGAGCTTTACTTCATGGCTTCCTCGATGGCCACGGCCACGGAAACGGTGGCACCGACCATGGGGTTGTTGCCCATGCCGATGAGACCCATCATTTCCACGTGAGCGGGCACGGAGGAGGAACCGGCGAACTGGGCATCGCTGTGCATGCGACCCAGGGTATCGGTCATGCCGTAGGAGGCGGGACCGGCAGCCATGTTGTCCGGGTGCAGGGTACGGCCCGTGCCACCACCGGAGGCCACGGAGAAGTACTTCTTGCCGGCAAGCACGCATTCCTTCTTGTAGGTGCCGGCCACCGGGTGCTGGAAGCGGGTGGGGTTGGTGGAGTTGCCGGTGATGGAAACGTCCACACCCTCGAGCCACATGATGGCCACGCCTTCGCGCACGTCGTCGGCGCCGTAGCAGTTCACCTTGGAGCGCTCGCCGTCGGAGAAGGCTTTCTTGCTGACGACCTCGACCTTGCCGGTGGCGTAGTCGAACTTGGTCTGGCAGTAGGTGAAGCCGTTGATGCGGGAGATGATGTAGGCGGCGTCCTTGCCGAGGCCGTTGAGGATGACGCGGAGCGGCTTCTGGCGCACCTTGTTGGCGGAGCGGGCGATGCCGATGGCGCCTTCAGCAGCGGCGAAGGATTCGTGACCGGCCAGGAAGCAGAAGCACTCGGTCTCTTCGCGCAGAAGCATGGCGGCCAGGTTGCCGTGGCCCAGGCCCACCTTGCGGTCATCGGCCACAGAGCCGGGGATGCAGAATGCCTGCAGGCCTTCGCCGATGGCTTCGGCAGCGTCGGCAGCTTTCTTGCAGCCCTTCTTGATGGCGATGGCGGCGCCTACGGTGTAGGCCCAGCCGGCGTTCTCGAAGGCGATGTTCTGGATGCCGCGCACGATTTCGCGCACGTCGATGCCCTTGTCGAGGCAGACCTTCTCGGCTTCCTCGCAGGAGCTGATACCGTACTGAGCAAGAACCGGAAGGATCTGGTCGATACGACGGGAATAAGATTCAAAAAGAGGCATAATCTTGTTCTATGTTAAGGGGTTCTTTACTCGTGGCGGGGGTCGATGTACTTGGCGGCATCAGCAAAGCGGCCGTAGGAGCCGGTGTGCTTCTTCACAGCCTCGTTGGCGTCCATGCCTTTCTTGATGTCTTCCATCATCGGGCCCATCTTCACA
>CAYYKC010000027.1:0-23872 GCA_964471605.1 uncultured Akkermansia sp.
TAGCGACCTGAATCTCCAGAGAGTATGACACAACTCAAATGCGTTTGCCCTGTTGGTTTCCAACGGTTTTTCTAACTCCTTGTCTAACGCGGGCCGACAGGGCATTCTTGCCGTATGAACGAATCTCCCATCAATCCTCTGCACCGCAGACGAGGCGCCCAAATGGGCGCGGAGCATGGCTGGTATATGCCGCAGCAGTTCGCAGGACTGGCGGAAGAGTACCGGGCCAGCCGGGCCGCCTGCGGCATCTTCGATATCTCCCACCTGAGCAAATTCCGGGTGGTGGGCAACGGAGCACTGGCATGGCTGGAAAGCCTGCTGAGCAACCGCATTTCGCGTTGTCTGGACGGGCTCGGACAGCACACGCTGCTGCTGCGGGATGACGGCAGCATCATCGACCGACTCCTCCTCTTCCGCGAGAGCGCCGGATGCTTTTTCCTGCTGGGTCATACCGCCACGGAACAGAGTGTTCTCGACTGGCTGCATCGGCACCGCCCGGACGGCCCGCTGGAGGTGCAGAACCTCACCCGCAGGCGCAGCGGTATGGCGCTGTGCGGCCCGGACTGCACCCGTATTCTGCGCCGCGTGCTGCAAAGCCGCGAGCTGCCCCCGCCCATGGGCATCATGCGCACCATGCTCATGGGAGAGGAACTCACGCTGACCCATGCCGGACTCGCCGGAAAGCCGGGCTATGAATTATTCTGCCCCGCATCTGCCGGCATACGCTTCTACGAAGATTTCATCCGCGCCGGAGCCATTCCCTGCGGCTCTGCTACCCGAGAAAGTCTCCGACTGGAGAGTGCTGCGCCCGATACAGCCCATGATTTACGCCACGCCAACACCCCTGTGTGTGCCGGGCTGGAGCGCTACTGTGACCTCACCAAAAACTACCCCGGCTCTGACACCCTGCACGCCCAGCATCGCGCAGGAACGCCGAAAATGCTCGCAGCCGTGGAATGCGAAAGCGAAGACACGCTCCCACGGCGGGGGGATTCCGTGACGGATGAGGACGGCCATACCGTCGGCAGCATTACCAGCGGTGCATTCTCTCCCCAACTGGGACACAGCGTGGCGCTGGCCTACCTGCTCAACCGCCTCTGCCGCCCCGGCACACACCTGCGTATCCGCATGCGCGGACAATCTTTCCCCGCCACCGTCAGATTTACCCCGCAAGAGTAACACTTGCCCAATAGGGCAAATTATGCTAGAATCCGCGCATGGCTCTGCCGGATTTCAGCATCTTCCCCCTGTATCTGGCTCCCATGGCGGGAGTCACCGACCCCATCTTCCGCACGCTTTGCAAGGAGGAGGGAGCCGATGTCATGGTGACGGAGTTTGTCTCCTCCGAGGGGGTGTTGCAGGCATGGGGACGCAATCGGCGCTATGTGGAGTTTGCGGAGGAGCACCGCCCGCTGGGCATTCAGATTTTCGGCTCTGTCCCGGAGCACATGGCGCAGGCGGCACGCATCATCACGGATGCCATGCACCCGGATTTTCTGGATATCAACGCCGGATGCCCCGTGCCGAAAGTGGTGGGTAAGAACGGGGGCTCCTCTCTGCTGAAAGACTTACCGCTGTTGCAGCGCATTGCCGCAGCCGTGGTGCAGGAGCTGGGCAGCGACTGTCCTGTGACGGTCAAAATCCGCATCGGCTGGGATGCGGAGCATATCTGCGCGCTCGAAGCCGTCAAACGGCTCCGGGATGCCGGAGTGCAGGCGGTGGCCATCCACGGTCGTACCCGCTCCCAGCAGTACGGAGGAAAGGCTGACTGGGATATCATTGATACCTGTGCCCGCAGCGTCGATATCCCCGTTATCGGCAACGGCGACATCTGCACCCCGCAGGACGTGCAACGCGCCCGCGAATCAACGGCAGTAGCAGGCGTGATGATTGGACGCGCCGCCATGAATGCCCCCTGGCTTTTCCGCCAGGCGCGGGAATATCTGACCACCGGCATCATCCCGGATGCCCCCACCCCCGCGCAGCGCATCGCTTTCATGCTGCGCCACACGCGCATGGCCATCGACAGCGGGCACTACGGCGAGGAGCTTGTCACCATGCGAGCCATGCGGGCACGGCTGCTGGCCTATGCCAAGGGCATACCCGGCACCAAGCCGCTGCGCCCCCGGCTCTCCCGCGTGGCCTCCTATGCAGAATTGACGGACATTCTGGGTGAAACGGGAATTGATTTCTGAGCAACAGACTCAGAGGATATCGCGGAATTTGGAGGCCGTCTCGCGGAACTGGAGGAAGGTGGTCAAGTGCTCATTCTCCAGCAGGGTGACAAAGCGTCCCTCTTTCACCAGAGTGCGTAACCCCTGGTCGCCGAAAAGCTGCAGGAAGCGCGAGGGTTGGGGGATTCCCCGCTGCGCCAGCTGGGCATTGTAAAAGGCCGTGTAGGTGGGCTCATCCAGCGTGCATCCAAAGGCCACCAGACAGGCCAGATTGGTCTGCTCCCGGTTTTCCATCAAATCAATGGCAGACACCCAGGAAGTCCAGGGATGCTGCCGCAGGGCATCGCAGGCCTGCGTGCTCCAAGGCAGCGTCGGGAGAGCAGCGCCGTTAATCTGTGCTTCTGCCAGCTCGTGATAATGGCGAATTTTAGCAATGCTGCCGTAGTAGGAAAGGCCCATCACCCCGACCCAGAGCATCAGGAAACTCATCAGAATGGTGGTCAGCACCCCGCCGGCGCTCAGCTTCTTCTTCCAGGAGAACAACTGTGTGAACCAGGAGATGATGTGGAAAAAGAGCAACAGAATGAAGACCGCTGTACCCCAGGCCAGCACCTGCACCATCCAGGGCTGCGGAGTATCCGTGACAAAGGCCAGATAGGTGAATCCGTTGCGTTGCAGGAACATCCACGCCGCCACGGCGCAGATAACGGCCGTGGCCAGCACAATCATCCTGATAACGCCCTTGAATATCACAAAGAACAGGATGGAAAGCAGGATGACTCCCAGGACAATCAACAATGCGTGATTCTGTAACAGTTCCATAGTAAAATTATCGTTGGTTCAGCATTCTCAGGGTTTCTGCGGCGGCAGCATGCGTCGGTTGCAACCGGACGGCCTTCTCCAGCGCTCGGCGTCCTGCCTCCGGCATTCCCACCTCCACCAGCAGAATACCCAGGCGATACTGCGCCTCCGCATTATCCGGGGCAGCAGCCGTGCAGGCCAACATCTGCTGCAGAGCTTCCGGCAGCCGATTCTGCTGCGCCAGAAACACGGCATAGTCCATGCGGGCAACGGCGGATGTTGCGTCCAGCTCAATCGCGCGGAGGTACTGCTTCTCCGCCTCGTCGCGTTTGCCCTCTGCCGCCGCCAGCATGGCCAGCTGCATGGCTCCGGGCGGCTGGTCGCTCTGCAGGACAGCCGTTTCTTTCATTTCACGCAGAACGGATTTGCCCTCCGGCAGGTGCATCACCCGGGGGAAGAGCTGCCAGCCGGCCGCATGGCGCACCACACGGGCCTCATCCCGCAGCAAGGGGCTTACCTCTGCCGGAGGCAACAGCGACACGGCGGCAGCCCGCACCAGCGGGTCGCTGTCCTGTACCGCACGCCGCGCCGTTTCCAGCACCTCTGGGGTCAGGGGATACTGTGCCATGAGCCCCAGAAGCGTAGCTCGCCAGGCACTCACTTCCTCTGCCGCATACGCTTTCAGCAACTCTTCCGTACTGCCCCTTCCCTGCATGGCAGCCCCGGCGGTGCGGAAGCGGAAGCGGTACTTTTCCATCCGCTTGCCATAGCGTTTTTCCAGATAATCAGCTGCCCATTGGTGATCCTTGTCCTGATGGCAGGTCAGACAGGGATTCGGCACCCCGAGCTCCATACTCATGCGGGGATCGGGCCAATGGAGGGCATGGTCGCGGCGGCCATCGCGTCCCATGTAGGTCATCTCCGGCATGTGGCAATCCACACAGCGGTTCTCATGCCCGCCGCAGAGCGCATTGCGCTTTACCTGCGGAGCCAATACACCGTTGACCACCTTGTTAGTGGCATGGCATTGCAGGCAGAGCTGATCATTATCCAGGGGTTCCGTCAGCCCCCCGGTATGTGGGTTGTGACAATCGTAGCAGGTCACCCCGGTATGGCCCATGCGGCTGAGCCGGAAACTTGTCTCGCAGTAATCCTCCTCTCGCTGTAATCCGTTGGGGTAAAACACCCCCGGAACGGACGGCAGTTCCAGACGATAATGGTCATCGAAGCGGTCGCCGATGGTGAATTGGTCTGTCAGCTCTTCGCGACGAGCATGGCAGGAGGCACAGTTATCATCATGCTGCTGCGGAGTCAGAGCGCGGTCTTCCCGGCTGACCATGCAGCCGTCATCCGCCGGGTGCTCCGCCACGCGGTGGCACTGCACGCAGGTGACCCCCGGCTCGCTCCAGGTGGAGGCATACTGATTCTTCTCCGCATCATAATTCTTGCGGAATCCGCTCATGTGACACCAGGCACACTGAGAATTCCAATTCATGCCCCGACCCTGCCAGTGTCCCCACTCCCCGGGCTTGCGCTCCGCACCGCCGGAGGCCTGCTGCAGCGCATCATCGCGGAACACGTCAAACCATTCCTTCTTCTGCACGTCCCAGGCGGTGCTGGGAGTCTGCAAACCGCCATCCGGCCAACGCACCAGATACTGCTCCAGCGGCGTGGTGCCAACCACGGAATCCACGGCATACACCTTGCCGCTGTGCACATCGCGAATCTGCGGATTGCCCTGTGCATCCGTCTCCATGCTCAGCTCCATGCCATGTGCGGTTATGCGGCGACCGTCAAACGCCTCCGCATCCTGCGCGCGCAGCTTCCTCCAGGCCCGGGCATGGTGGCTACCGGTCCATTCGTCATACTCCTTGCGGTGGCAGGCGGCGCATTGCAGCGAAACGGGTATGGCCGTCTCATCCCAATGGACAGATGAAGCCGTCGGAGCGGCAGAGGGAGACCCGGCCACGCTCACAAAAGCAGCCGTCAGCCCAATCAGAGACAGAACTATTCCCAACGCTCGCACGGTTGTATGGTATCACATTCTCCCGCATTTGACAAACGGAAAAACGACCTGCAGCCATAGGTCGGCAAGCAGGTCGTTGTCCGAAAGAATGAAAACTGAGCTATCAGCGCAGGTCTATCATATCCTTGACGATATGCAGTCCCTCACGCAGCACCGGATCCAGGTTGGAGGGGTACTCCGGCGTCTCCACAAGCTCTTCCTCCGGATCCTCCACTTCGTCCATGAACTCAGTCTTGTCCTCCTTGGAGGCAATGGGAAGGGTCGCAGCTTTCACGTCCGAGAGATTCAGGCGATAGATGACCATGTTCTTTGCATCCTCAGCCGCCATCTGCTCATAGCGCACTTTGCGCTCCTCATCGATGCGCTTCTTGCGTGCAAGGAGGGTCTCATTTTCTTCTTCGCGCACCTTCTTGTTGAGGGAAACACTGTTTTTCTTCTGGCGCTCGTCTGCGCGGACGGCATCCTCCTGCATGTACTGCAAATCCGGGTCCTTCGCCACTCGGGCAGCGCTGCGCCCCAACAGGGACGGCAGGATGCGGGCAATACGCGTGTTCATCACGTAACCCCCGGCGCGGGGAATCTCATCGTAGGGCAAGGCATAATCCTGCTCACCCTCGGAAATACGCAGGCCCGCCGTGGCCGTCGGCAACACGATGTCGCTGGGCACACCGCGTAACTGGGTGGAAGCACCACCCACACGGTAGAACTTCTGGGTGGTCACCTTAATCATGCCGCAACCCTCGCGGGAGGAGAAATAGGGCATGTAGTCAGCCAGACCTCGCGGCACCTGCACGGTACCCTTACCGAACGTGGCCTCATCACCGGCCACAACGGCACGACCGTAGTCCACCATGGCACCGGCAAAAATCTCAGACGCGGAGGCGCTCAGCTTGTTGATGAGCACCACCAGCTCGCCTCGGAATATCGGGCGACCGCTCACCGTCAGGCGCTCGACATGACCGCGGGAATCCTTCACCTGCACCACGGGACCGGCACCGGTGAAGAAGCCCACCATCTTGCGAACCTCATCCAGAGAACCACCGCCGTTGAAACGGAGGTCCAGCACGATACCTTCCACGCCCTCCATCATCATACGGCGCAGAATGCTCTTCACATCGGACGAGCAGTGAATATCCCCATCATCCAAATCCACATAGAATGAAGGCAGCGTCAACACCCCCAGACAATACTTGCGCGGCTGCCCATTGGCATCCGGAGCAGTCAGGTGAATCACGCGCCCGCTGGCCAGTTCCTCCGACATGGGGATTTCATCACGCACAATAGAGACAACACGCTCGTTACCACCCTCGGCATCCAGCACACGGAGCTTCACATGCTGGCCTTTCTTGCCACGGATGAGGTCTACCACCTTATCAATGCTCAGGAACATGATATCGGTCCAGTTCTCATCCCCCTCCTTGGCCACGGCCACGATGCGGTCACCCAGATTGAGCTGACCGCACTTGGCAGCCGGGCCGCCTTTCACGATACCTTCGATGACGGTGGAGCCATCATCATCAGACTTGAGGCGAGCGCCGATACCCACGATGGAGGCCTTAATCATGTCCTTGAAACGCTGCTCCTCGCGGGCACCCATGTAATCACTGTGCGGATCATACACATGAGCCACGGCATTGAGCAGGTAGGACACCATATCCTCGCGGTCAGCCTCCTGAATGTCGTTGCGCATGCGCTTCAGACGAGCCAGCAGCTTCTCCACAATGGACTTCTCCTTGGCGTTGGGGTCGGGTTTCCCCTTTTCAGCCGCCAGCTTGGCCACATTTTCGCGACGGATGAGCTCAGAGAGCAGCATATCCTCCACCTGGTCGCGCCAGACCTGCTCCAGCTCGGCAGCATTAGCCGAACGCGGCAACTTGCGTCGTGTACGCGCTGTTGTGCGGTCGGAATCAAAGGTCGGCAATGACTTCTCATACTGCCGCAGCAGCTTCTCTGCAAAAGATATGCGAGCCAGCGCCCGTTCGCTGTAAAAGGAGTACAATTCTTCTGCCAGGCGCGCCGTCTGATTGGCCAGCAGATAATCACCGAAGCTAGTGGCATAGCGATCACGCAACTGCTGCACCTCATCCTCACTCAGGAACAAATGCTGCGGGTCCTGCGTCTGCACATAGCACTCCAGGAATCTGGCATACTGCTCCTGGCTGAAACGCTCACGCGAAAAATGTGCATTCTGCAACACCAGCGAGAACTGCTTGCCTATCAAATCATAATCAGGCTCAGCCTGCACCGGTGACGGTGCCGCGGAAACCGCCGCGATTGCCAGCGCACCGGCAACCCGCACACCCCTCATCCATTGTTGAAAACTCTTCTTCATATCGTAAATCTCCGGCATCGTGCGCGCACATGAACA
Organism: uncultured Akkermansia sp.; assembly: GCA_964471605.1. Classification (GTDB taxonomy): domain Bacteria; phylum Verrucomicrobiota; class Verrucomicrobiia; order Verrucomicrobiales; family Akkermansiaceae; genus Akkermansia. Next base: position 7,370 of record CAYYKC010000027.1, read on the forward strand.
CGCCGACACATTTCATACTCAGATTACGGGTCAGACACCCCGCATCTGTCATCTTATTTGAATCATGACACACCCACCGGGATTTTCACCCGGAATCAGAAATCACCGGCAACTCCTCAGAGTGTACCGGTGATTTCCGTTCGCCGGCTGGTGCCGCGAAGCTTAAGCCTTGCGGGAACCGCGTTTGGCACGCTTCTTCACCAGCTTGCAGCCCATGGAGGCAGATATAGACGTGATGCCCTGCTCCAGCACGGTCAGACGCTCCGTAACTTCCTTCAGCTTATTCTCTGCCTTGGTAGCACGGGTTCTGGCGCGACGAAGCTCGGACTTGGCCGTACGAGCGTCTTCCTTCACGGTGGCTTTCGGTTCCGTGGACTTACGACGGCCGGGGGTGGCATTCTCAAAACGCTTGAGGATAGCCTCTTCTGCCTGTTTTTTCCAGAGAGAAATCAGTGTGGGCACGATATTTTTTTCCGCAGCCACTTTCTGAATGGTATTATCACGACCCTTCTGAAGGATTCGCAATACTATCTCTGCCTTTTCCTTTGCCGTATATGTTGCGTGTTTCTTAGCCATAAAAAAAGTTGTTACTGGTTTCCTTTTACTCTTTTTTCTCACACATTGCAAGCAAGAAAGATGTTTTTCCGCCATTTCTGCCCCATTTTATCACTTCTTTGTGTCATTTGCTGAAAAACAAGCCATTTATGAACACCAAACCGCATAATTTTATCAAACATATTTTTCGCAGATGTGGCAACTTTTTCTTACCGTTTCTCATAAGCACCCTCTCTTTTCTCCTGCGAACAATCCCGTTTTCCGCAAGAGCAACATGACCTCCGACGGATTCGCATTCATTGATATAAAACAACAAACTGAGCAGCAACTCCACCCTATCAAAGCTGCTAGCGAATCAATCAGCATGATTCCTGATAAGGCTCAGCGGAACAAAACATTTTCCCCTGACAGTGAAACACAAAAACGCCTGTAGTCAACAGACTACAGGCGAAAAACAACAGCAACAAAACTGACTCACTTATTTCTTTTTGATGATAACGCGCCCATAGCAGTTACCCCCATTTTCAACGCGTACGTGCAGGGTCACATTGTCCCCTTTGGGGATAGTCACCGTGTACACATTGTTCGTCGAATCGTCCCCCTTCAGTGCGGAGCGAGAGCGGGAGCTGAGGCGGCGCGGGCCTTTCTGCTTGGGATCAGCTTCTTCCTTTTTGGGTGTCTGCACCACACAGGTGTGCTCATCTCCGCCTATTTTGTGCCCGCCTTTGTGAACCTCCACGCCCAGAACACGCAAATCCGCGCCGCCGGTCTTGACAAAGGTCACGGTATAGCGACCGGGCGAACTGATGGGCACCCGGCCCACAATCTGCACCAGACCACCGCCGGGCGGCAGGCAGAGCGGAGACCAGCCGGTCTCGTAATCCAGCTGTCCGCCCCAGATACGCCCGGCTACCACTGCTGAACGCCCCAGCAGAGAATCGGGGTTGAGCTCGCGCATCTTCTGCGTCAGCTCCAGGATTTTGGCTCGGTCATCATACGTGCCCTCCAGGTGAATCTTACCCACCATGATGGCGTACATGGACTGGCGCTGCTCCGGCGTGAAAGCCGGGTCCTGCAACAGCTTCTCCATATCTGCAATGGCCTCTGCCATGGATTTCTCACTATAGGCCTCAGCCTTGGCGCTGGGCTCGTATGTGAGAGACCTGATGGCACCGGACTGATCCTGCGGGTCGATGGATTTAATCGTCTCCACAATGCGATCCGGACGATGCAAGCCCGGAATACGGCAAGCTTCCAGCAGCAGCTTCGCTTTTTCCACTCCCTGTGCGGCATCTGCCTTGGCCATCACCTCATCTCGTTTGAACTTGTTAGCAATAGTCTCTTTCAGCCTGGCGGCCACCTCCTCCGGGGTTCCTTTCTGCACCAGAGCACCGTTCAGAGCCGCATAGTTCACATGATTGGTATCATAGAGCAGCAAAGCAGGATAGGACTCTGCGCTGAAACCATGCGGTAACTGCAGCGAGCCCCACTTGATATTCTGGTCCGTTTTCTGCTCATCCGTGGGCAGCTGGTAAAACGGCACCGCCCACAGAACGGCATCTCCCGCCGCCTCTTTCACTGCGGGGGAATCCATGTGCTTGCGGCAAATCTGCAGACCGGTGGGGTCCCAGTTGGCACCGTAGACAAAGACGATGTAACCGTTCTTGCCCACGGCCTTGGAAGCCTCTTCATAGTTTTTGACCACAGTGGCAGCCTGCAGCGGAAAGCCCACCAGCAGAGCGGCGGTCAGTATGACGTTGAAAATCTTGTTCATATTTTGGTAAGAATAGACGTTGAATCCTCAGAATCAGGCGGCGGGGCGGCCGTACACGTAGATGGCGTTGATTTGCAGCGGGGTATTGCCGCCCTTACGCAGCACACGGATGAACTTACACTTGCTCTCCTGGCTGCTGAAATCCGCGCGGCTGATGCGACCGGAGCACTTGCCCAGCGGGCTTCCCACGGTCTGCCAGGAGCCGTCCTTGCCGGTTTCTGATACCTGAATCACCATGTCATCGCGGTTGGCATTCTTGCCATCCGGCCCGATGATGACCACACCGGAGACAAACGCATCCTTGGGCAGCATGACCGCCACCCAGGGGTTAGCCTCTGCAGCGGTCTCAATGTTGCCGCCACAGCCTTCCAGCACGCCCCAGTGCCCGGCCGGAGTATCGCTCTCGGCATAGCTGCCGGCAAAGACGAGACCGCCCTGCGACATCACAGAGCCGCTGATGGGTTCATGCGGCGGCATCTCGCCACTCAGCATATCTTTCTCATCGGCCATCTCGCGCCCCATAGACTGAAATGCGTCCATGTTGAAAGATGCCTCCGCTGCGAGCAGCATGCGATTCTGCATCTTCTCGCCCTGCGGGCCGGAGGGCACATGACTGAAATGGGCAGTCATCTGCTTCACCCGGGCGGCCAGCACATGGTTGTGCATGGCATCCAGCTCATTAATCCAGTCCGTCACACGAGTGGGCAGCACCGGCTTGGCCGATACGGCAGAATAGATGGAGGCGAAGAGGTAGCAGGCTCGCTCCACATTCAGTTTATCCACCTCTTTGGTCTCTTTCTTATCACCCTCGCCCACGGTCACCTTCACCTTGGGCTGCTCGGCATCCTTTTCCAGCAGACGCATCTGGCGGTCAGCCATCACACCCACCTCCCAGCGAGCCGGGCCCTCGTCATACAGAGAACTCCAGAAGAGATGAATACACTGCTTGATTTCATCCTTGGAGATAGAGGTCTTGGCCAGGTTGTCGTAAACATGCTTCTGGAGGAACTCTGCGCCCAGTTCCGGGTAGCGGGTAGCCAGCAGGGTGCAGGCCTCGTCCTGAAGTCGGCGCCAGAGCTCAGTATCGCCCGGATAATTCTCCTGCAGGAAATTGGCACAGGCACGCCAGGCGGTATAATTGAGCGGCTGAGCTTCCACGGCATGGAAGAAGCACTTGAGCGCTTCTTTCTTTTTATTGCGATCCTTCATGATGTGCCCCAGCACCAGATAGGTATAGGCCACATCATTATCCTTCGCGTCGGATTCTTCCAGCATCTCCGTCATCATGTGCAGCGAAGTGTAGCGCCAGTTATTCACCCATGGTGTCCAGTGCAGACTGTGCTGCCAGAACACGGAGTAGGCCGGTGTCCACTCACCGTTGATGCGCAACACGAAGGCACAGTGGCCGGGTTCACCCATGGTGAGTGCGGGGATACCATGAGCCGTCGCCGCATAGGCACCGAAGTGGGACAAGCCACCGCACACGCCGCCCACCTCGTAGGTGAACTGGTGATGGTTGCTGTCGAACATGCCATTGAACGGATTGCGATAATCAGCGCCGTGCACACTCTGGGCATAGGGATTCCAGAGCTTGTAACCGCATCGCCAGCAACACCCGGAGAATCGCTCCGCCGGCACGCGAACATTGTCCTGCACCCACTCGAAACTCGCCGGCAAGCCGGCCGATGCATTGCCGAAACCGTCCGCACACTTACTGGCGCAGAGGATACGGCGCTGCCAGAACGGCAGGGTTTCAAAAATCGTGTTCAGCTTCTTTTCCCGCCACTTGCCGATGTAGTAGTCAGCGCGGTCCATGGCCTTGCCGTACTCCCAGCACTCGCGGGCAAACTCCAACCCGGTGGCGGTGGCAATATCGCGCACCATGCGGGTCTTATACATATCCGGGTGACGCTCGGACACCCCCTGAATAATCGCGAGCGCACGGCCGGGATTGATGCATTCACCGCTGAATACCAGCTGATACATCCATCCCAGATCAGAAGAAAGCGCCTCCAGCAGCTTTTTACTTGTCTTTTCCTCCGCAAACTCTGCCAGCGTCCACGGCAGGGTCTGATGCTTCTCCAGCATCTCTATGTCACGGCGGATTTCCTCCACCTTTTTCTGCTGGGCAGCGCGTTCCTCCTTGCCCATATCCGCCAGGATGGATTCCTGCACCTGCAAATCCAGCTCGCGGTTGGTGGATTTATTGGCAGCGTCCTTCACCGAATTTTGCACAGCCTCAGCGTTCGAGCAATTCCGGTCACACCATGCCAGCATCCACTGCGCCAGCAGCAGGCGGTTGGCCGGCTTCTCCACGAATCGCTGCACATCTTCCGGACTTGTGCCTTTCACTCGCTCGGTAATGGCTCCGCCCAATCGGCGCAGCGTCTGGTCGGGGTTCTTCCAGGTTTCCGCCATTTTGCGGTTCACATACTCGCCGTCATCTGCTGCTGCGGCTTTGGCTGCCTTTTTGGCAGCTTTGCCTTCCGGCTTGGCGGGCGTTTTGTCCTGTGCCCCGCAGAGCATGGCGCCGCCTATCAGCGCCAGAGCTGCCATATACGAAAAGGGTTGACGAAGTTTCATACTCTCGTTTCTGTTAAAAGTGTTATTTCTTGCGACGAGCCTGCGGTTTGCGTTGAGGAGCGCCCAACTGGTCGACAGAAGTTGCCGTTCCCTGACGAAGGCTCTTCGCGCGACTCCTCTGAATATCGCTGTTCATCTTGCTGCGCACAGCCAGCACGATGATAATGAGCAGCAACAACGCCACGGCTCCATAGGTCATCAGCTGGCTTTCCGTCATGTCACCCAGTCCCATTTTCTCCAGGAAAGACTTTTCTCGCGCTTTCTTCTTCTTTTTGGTCGTGGCAACAGGCTTCTCCTCGGTCGCGCCATCCTGTTCCTGAGCGATGGGCTCATCCGTCACCTCCGGCTCAGGCTCTTCTTCCTGCACCGTATTGACCGCAATGGAGGTCGATTCCTCTCCGGCATCTGCCTGACGCTTGCGAGCCGCTGCGGCAGCCTTGGCCAATTCAGCCTTGTTCGGGGTGAAGAAGATTTTTTCCTCTTCCTCCATCAGCTTGCGGCAATCTGCCACCGCCTTAGAGTTATCAAACCCGCTCTGCCCGGCATCGTTCACCCCAATCTCGCGCAGCAGGAGTCGGCTTTCCTTCGGCGCATGGGGATACACGGTAATTCTGCGGCACTTGCCGGAGGCCGTTGTCTCGAAGAAGGCAAAGCCTTTGCCAATCTTCACAGCGCGAGCACCAACCACACCGATTTTCTCCATTTTATCCTCCGGCATCTTAGCCCAGGAAATCTTGTCCTTACCGGTCATCACCTGCAGCGTCTTCATGGCTTCCTCCTCCGCTATCGGCTTGCGGTATTCCATGAACATACTCAGCAATGTGCCTTTCTTCGGGTCAAAGTCCAGCATCAGGCGGCTGTTCTCATCCGGGCTCCAGGTGCGGCGCACGGAGCCATCCTCCAGCACGCGGTAGATATAATCCTTGGTCAGGTAGTCATCGGCCTCCTGTCGGGTCATCGTGGGGGAAAGCACCTCCATTTCCAGCCCCACCGCCGGAATCCCGCCCAGCACCGCCAGCAACGGGAAAAGCAGAAATAAAAACTTGGGTAACATGTTGGCTTTATGCTAACACCTATGATACCTGAACTCAAGCATATTTCCCGCAGTATGAATCTTTTTCACCACTTTTTTATAATACACTCCATCCCTCATCAGATTCTCATGTAAAAATCTCCTCTATCCTGAGCAAGTCAGCAGAATCGATTTCATCTGCCGACACCCTTTCAGAAGGTGCACGACAACACATCGGATAAGCTTGAACAAAGGAGAGAAGCATGATAACATCTCTGCATATACAGGGAATGAGCGAAATCCGCAAAGGGGCCGTGTTGAACTATCTGCTGGTATTTCTGCAGATAGGAGTGCCGCTTGTGCTCACGCCGCTCATCATGGATAAACTGGGAACGGCAGAGTTCGGCGTGTACATGCTGGCGGGCACGGTCATGGCGCGGCTCTACATGAGCGATTTGGGCCGCACCACCACCACGCGTTTTCTGAGCGAATACCACAGCCGCGGCGACACTGCCGGGGCGGCGGCCTTTCTGGGGAATCTGACGGTGCTCTACACCGGAATCGGGCTGCTCATTCCGCTTCTGGGTCTGCTCCTCTATCCCTGGCTGGGCGATATTTTCCCGAAGTTCACGCCGGAGGAACTGAAGCTGTACCGCGTGCTGTACCTGCTGATGCTGGGGAATGCCGCGCTCATGTTCCCGGCTCGCAGTCTCATCGGCGTGGCAGATGCCCGGCAGAAGTTCACCATTCCCGCGCTCATTGCCGTGCTGACCGCCGTGGCAAACGCCGTCGGCACGGTGGTTATTCTGGCGTTGGGGGGGCGTTCCGTGGCGCTCATGGTGTTCACCATCAGCAGCGGTGTCATCGCCATGCTCTGCAATGTGGCGTATTGCTTCATCGGGTTGAAAGCTCGCATCAACCTGCGGGGGTGGAGTCTGCGGCTCACCCGGGGACTACTGATTTTTTCCGGGTGGATGTTCCTTAACCAGCTCATCAACCTGCTGAATGCCGGAACGGGCAACTATATCGTTGCCATCACCCGCGGCCCCGCAGAAACCGGTATCTACACCAACGGCCTACAGATATACGGCCACTACTTCATGCTCTCCGCCGTGCTGACAGCACTCTTCCTGCCGCGTGTAGTCAATCTGGTTGCGCGCGGCGGCAGCCCGGCCCGGCAGACGGATGCCATGATTCTGCTGGGGCGCAGCCAGCTGCGCATCCTGGGCGGGGTTCTCTTCTGCATCCTCTTCTTCGGGCAGGAATTTTTCCGACTCTGGGTAGGACATATCCCCGGTGCCGCTCCGGAGCTGAGCTGGTTCATCACCGTGGCGCTTGTGGTACCGCACACCTTTGTGCTGGTGCAATCACTGGGCTGGCAGATTACCCAGGCGCGCGATGCCCTGCGCCAGAGGGTCATCATCACCGGACTGGTGAGCCTGCTCTTCATTGCGGGCAGCTTTGTGGTCTGCTCGTATTTCAACCTGCGTGCCCAGGCGCTCTGGGGTGCTTTCACCATCCTGCTCCAACTGCTGCTCATCAACCTCATCCACTACCGCGGATTGGGGCTGCAAATCGGTCGCTTCTATCGCGAAACCTTCCGCGACACCCTGCCCTGTGTCCTGCTGTTGTCCGGCATCTGCCTGCTGCTCAACTTCCTGTTGCCCGCTGCCGACACCTGGTTCACCCTGCTGCTCAAATTGGCACTCTTTACAGCAGCCTACCTCCCCGTGGTATTCCTCCTCTTCCCGGCCACCTCCAAGCGGAGCGGGTATTGAGGCACTAAGATGCAGCTGATTTTCTGCGCACCACCCCCAGTACTGCCATCGGTAGCCCAAGCAACAGCCAAACTTTACGCCTTTTCTTCATCTCCCACCCTTATTAATCCACCAAAAACACCATTCCGCAAGTTTTTATGGTTATTTTTTGAAAAAAACTCAAAATCCATTTCCATTCACGAGCGGGAATAAAAATACCGCCCGAATTGAACCGACGTGAAGCCTGACATGTCGTAACAGTATGTCTCTCCGCGCCCTGCTACTACTGCCGTTCCTCCTGCAAGCGATGGTTTTTGCCGACCATATCTGCTGGGAGCGCAACACGCATTACCCCGTTATTCGCCACGAACTGACAGACGAGGAAAAAAACGCTTTCTCCCGCTTCTCCGAGCCGTTTCCCGCAACAGCCGGCAAAGCCTGCATCCAATGGGATGCCGCTACCCGCACACTCACCACACGTAGCTGGAGCCGCGGCAAAAAAGACGGTACAGCGCTCTATACGGAAAAAATTCAGCAGCTCAGTACAGATGGCATGCAGCTCACCACCCTCAAGCGCAGCAAACTGCACGGCAGCGATCATTGGGGTGACTGCATCGCCGTCTCCCATACCGCGCCTAAACCCTATTTTTTTGTGTATCCGCCCTCTGACATCATAGACGATAAATACTACACCTTTGAGAAATGGAACATCCGCCCGGACGGCACACTGGACAACATCTGCGCTGAAAGCTCAGATTCCAAACTTCTGTATCACATCCATATCACCCCCCCGCTCAAAGAGCCGAGCATCAAACTCATGGACGGCGTACAGCCCTTCCCCACCCCGGCGGATGAGCCCATCCTCACCGGCAACAACTCCTACCACCGCCGCCCCAGAGCCGCCGTCTATGACCCCGCCACCCGCATTCTCACATGGGAATGCCATCGGCATCCCGGTAAAAAACAGAATTACAAAGCACGCGCCCCTTTCAACATCTATCAATTCCGGGTCGCCCCGGACAACAAATCCGTGGAAATCACCCGCCGCATATACTTCAGCGGCTACACCGCACCTCACCTCAGAACATGCCGGCTCACTACCGACACCCCCGGTCAATTCACCGATTCGTTCGGCTTCCTCTACTACTTCACCCTCACTCCGGATGGACATATTGACACCTTCCGCCGCGGTCCTGCCACGCCCCCGCAACGATGCATCTACCCGAACAACGGATAAAAGCCGCCGACTATCAGGAGAGCCACATGTCCCAACGTTTGAGTAAAGAGCTCAATAAATGGGAGTTGTAGGGAGATGTTCACCCTGAATTAAGGTGGTGGAAGCTCTCGGGCTGGGCATTTACGCGTTGAATAGGTGGGAGGTGAAATGAAGGGAACGCTATACGTCTATCTGCATGGTGTACGAGTCGGAGCCCTGTTGAGCGATAAAGGGAGCATGACATTCACCTATGAAGATGATTATCTGAAGCAACCGGGGGCCACAGCGCTGTCCTACACATTACCCACGGGAAAAAAAGAACATCGAATTTCTGAAACGCATTCTCTACATTTTTCTGATTGGTAATAGTGATGCCCCTGCCCGGAATTTTTCCATTTTGTATCGGGAAAAAGGCGCTCGACTCGCTCCGGCATACGATTTACTCTCCATCTCCCTCCACCCTGTCCTCCCCCCCCCAGGACTTGCCATGAAATCAGTCAAAGCACCCCCCGCGCATCCAACAAAACTCTTGACTATCAGGAGGGCTCCGCTATAATTCATTCCACTTAACCCTTCTATGAAACGGCCCCTCATTTTCGCCACCCTTCTTTACATCGTGGCACTCTTCATGCTGAGCCCGAAGAACACGCTCAGCTTCATCTGTGAACGACACATCAATCCGCCGGGATATGCCGAGTGGTGTTACTTCACCGCCGCGATTCTGCTCAATGGCAGCATCGTCGTGTTCGGCATCCTCGCGCTGAGGACGCTTTACCTGCACATCCAGCAACAGGGCAATGCAGAAGAGCGCCCAAAGCGCACCGGATTCATCAAAGCCCCCTGGCAGAAAGAGAAGAAATCACCCGTTGAGCCGGAGAAAAAAAGCTCTGTTTCCTTGCTGATTACCGTGTTTCTCGTCGCGCAGGCCATATCCCTGTGCGGAGATTTCAGAAAGCATCATTTCCCCGATTTTGTCCGGCAGGGATATTATCAACTGGCCGACCTCTGCCTTCTGTTGGGTGCAGACCCGGATGCGGAGGACAGACTCTACCTGTACTGTTGCAACAGGTCGGCTGATGAAAGCAAAAAGCTCGAAACGCTCCGCCGCATCACCTACCTGCTGAAAAGCGGAGCCAATCCCAACAGGACATACGCCAATGGCCGCACACCTGTCGATGAGTGCCTGTACACCAAAAACAAACACCTGCTTTCCCTCATGTTTGCCTACGGTGGAAAAGCGGAATGGAATCTGTACAGCCAGCTCCCGCCGCCTGCCTGTTTTGCGGCAGAGGAAGCTGACCCGGATTTGCTCCGGCAGCTGATGCAACACGGAGCGGATATCCATACGCCCAACCCATGGGGGCAGGATAAAACACCACTTCACTATGCCGTGGCCCGGAGGTATGCCCATGATGAATTGCAGCTGCAATGCGTGCGGATTCTCCTTGAAGCCGGGGCAGATGTCAATGCGCTGACCCGGGATGGCATGACGGCGGCGGACATTTGCAGCGATGAGGGTCCCATCTGCGACCTGCTGCGGCAGCATGGTGCCCTCCGCGCCCGGGAGCTCCCACTTTCCCTGAACGGAGATACGAGCGACCTGACCGCCGTCTTGAAAGCGGCCAATCCGGAGATGAAGGATATGGACGCTCAGGGGCTCCTGGATCTGAAGAGCTATACGATTGTCTACTCCTACAGCCACACAGGCAAAGGAAACGCCTTCATCACTGTGCGCGGTGAAAAAGGGTCTCTCTCGATTCGTTGTTGTGATGCCCACGATGACGGAAGCTTCTACCGGGACAGCTGGGCTCAAATCTGCCTGGAAGATTCCAACGGAGACTCCTACCGCGACCTCATCGTGGAATACACGGAATGCACAGGAGAGGAGGACGAGGGCACGCGCATGCGAGAAGTGTACCTCTACTACCCCGACGGACACTACTTCAAGCTTCTCTGCAAAGGCCCCAGGCCCTGAGTCAGACATCCGCACTCACCTGAGCCGCCAGAAACAGTTACCGGGTCGCTAATTTCTTGACTTGCCTGCCGGGCTTGGTTAGACTGGCAGCGTAACTCTCTTTCCCATGTCGGCATACCATCTTTTTACCCGGAATCTGCAATTCTCCCTGCGTGTCAATGAGCAGGGCAAGCTCCTGTTCTCCCGGCTGGGAGTGAGGCTGAACCGCGCGGATGATGCCTTTGCCGCTCCGGGGGCAGAGTGGCCGATGGTTTCCACGGATTTTGATGCCTGCGGGCTCCCGGGCAATTATTCCGGGGAGTATGCCCTGCAGCTGCGGTGGTCAGACGGCTCATTGGGCTGCGATCTGAGGGTGGAATCCGTGGAAGCGGATGAAACGGAACTCCGCGCCCGTCTGCGCGACCCGCGCCACCCGGAATTGGGCGTAGCCACCACCATCCGAGCCATGGCAGAGGAGGACATCTTCACGCTGAACACGGTTCTGGAAAACCGGGGAGCGGGCAACATACTGCTGATGCGGGCAGACAGCGCTGCCCTGCCGCTGCGGGCGGGGCAGTACCACCTCACCACCTTCCGTGGCGGCTGGTCCGGGGAAAATTACCTGAACGAGGAACGCATCCGCTGCGGCAACACGCTTTCCGTCGGCAGCACGACCGGGGTCAAGACCGCGCAGGAGGGCACACCGGGATTCCTGCTGGCAACGGATGCCCCGGCACAGGAGCAGCACGGCAGCTGCCTGCTGGGCGCACTGGCCTGGAGCGGCAATTACGAGCTGAGCTTCAAACACAGCAGCTACGGTCACCTGTTCCTGCGCATGGGACACGATTTCGAGCACAGCCCCTATACCCTCTGTGCAGGCAGAAGCATCACCCTGCCCACCGCCGTGCTGGCATTCAGCAGCACGGGCTGCGGCACCGCCAGCCGGAATATGCACCGCTACCTGCGCCACCGGGTTCTGCCGCACGGCACGGAATGCCGGCGCACTCTGCTCAACAGCTGGGAGGGCGTGCATTTCGATGTGCACGAGGCGACCGTGCAACAGATGATGGAGCGCACCGCCGCGCTCGGCGCAGAGCTCTTTGTGCTGGATGACGGCTGGTTCGGGCAGCGGGATGATGACACTTCCTCACTGGGCGACTGGCAGGCCAACCCCGCCAAACTGCCGCAGGGATTGCAGGGTCTGGCAGAGCATGCTGCCGCCTGCGGTATTGATTTCGGTATCTGGATGGAGCCGGAAATGGTCTGCCCGAAGAGCAATCTGTACACCCGCAGTCCGCAGCTGGCACTCACGCTGCCCGGTATTCCCCCGCGGGAGGAACGCCACCAACTGGTGCTGGATGTCAGCGCCCCCACGCTGCCACTCACCGAGCCGGTGTGCCGCACGCTGCGGGAGACTCCCGGTATCTCCTATGTGAAATGGGACTGCAACCGCAAGATTTCCGACCCCGGTTCCGCGCACCTGCCCCCCGCCCTGCAGGGCAACCTCTATTTCGACTACATCACCCGCTACTACGAGCAGATGCGGCAACTGCGGCAAGAGTTCCCGAATGTCACCTTCCAATGCTGCAGCGCCGGCGGCGGGCGACTGGATATCGGCGCGGCCGCCTTCCATGAAGAATTCTGGCTGAGCGATAACACCGATGCCTGCGACCGTCTCCGCATGCAGTGGTCGGCCTCCTTCTTCTTCCCGGCCAACGCCATCGGCTGCCACTTCACCGCCAGCCCCAACGGCTACACCCACCGCGAAGCCTCCCTCAAATTCCGCTTCGATGTGGCGCTCGCCGGGCGGCTCGGTCTGGAGCTCGACCCCCGCGCCCTCAGCGATGAGGAGATGCTCGACATCCGCGCCCGCGTGGAACTGGCCAAAGAGCTGCGCCCCATCGTCCAGCAGGGAGAGCTGTACCGCCTTGTCTCTCCCTATACCGGGCCGGATTGTGCCCTGCTCTATCTCCACGGGCGCGACGCGCTGCTGCTGGCCTACACCACCCAGCGCGTCTACACCGACCAACACACCCGCATCCCTCTCCAGGGACTCAACCCGAATGCCCGCTACCGCATCGAAGAACTGGCACCGGATGCCACCGGCTATCACTGCCCGCTGCAGGGGCAGACGCTCGGGGGCGATGCGCTCCTGGCCTCAGGCATGCCCATCCGCTGGACTCACCCCCAGCAATCCTGCGTCCTGCGACTCACGGTGGTGTAACGCTGAACCTCCCCGTAGCCCACTAATAGCAACCGGATATCCTCATGTCCCCGACCGGTCTGCCTCAACAAAAATGCAGGAAACTCTGACCGGAAAAACATCCACAGCGGCACTTTTCCACTTTCCCCATATAAAAGCGAACAGGACAAGAGCGCAGCCCCCGGGCAGATAAAGTACCTCTTCCTCCCGGATAGTGACCCAACGAGGATTGAATGCAAGGTAACGCACAGGAATTCTGCTGCCGGGGCGATAAGCCGGGCAGTGTTCATAGCCCGTTGTGCTGACGGTCTGACATATTCCCCCATTATCTAATCTGAAACTCACCTTCGGATAAAAGACATCCACCTCACTCCTGCCTTTATTTATTTTCTCCGTTCTCTTCTGATACGACTCTATGATTGCCGTTGTCTCCCGGCTCATCAGATAAAACCTTGCACCATCAAAAGACAAGAACAAAACAGCAGCAAGAATGCTCAAGCCCAGCGCGTTTTTCCACCCGACAATACCCGAAATCTTCGGACGACGAATACGGTAAGGAGGGCAATCCTTCTTATCCGGGGGATAAGACAATACCGGCCTGAATCAAATACGAGGCGGGGTCCAGCTCCGGTGGCACATTAAGAAAACCTACTCTATGGCTGATGCCGCCCATTCGTTCTTCGCCCCAATAATAATCCACATTCCCGTTGCGATAATATCGGCTCACACATACCATTCCGGAACGGACAGGAAATGAAAAAACGATAGGCACACCCTCTCGATTCATCGGAAGCTCAATGATAAAAGCCCGGCGATTGCTTAAGGCATACATAATCCTCCGGTCACGCCTGTACGCTTGAATTGCAGCCCACATAAGGATGAGAGTCGGAAGCAGCAAAAGGCCTGCACAAACATATCCCCGACCATCCGACATTAGATTCGGCAACAAACAAAGCGCCGTCAACAGCACAGCCGAAACTATCCACAGCAACCCTTGAGATATATCACCTTCTTTATACACCAGAGCAGCTCTTCATCCTCCTGCAGTTCAAAAGGTAACGCATCTGTGACAGTCTTCATGAGTTTTTCTTTGATGAACGGGAACACCAATAGACGATACCGCACAGCACCAGCGACACGCAGAGGCAAGGATAATCAGCACCGCATTGACTCCGCCGGTGAATAAAGCACCGACCCAGGCCCCGTTTCCTATCCCATCTGCCCAGATTGCCAGACATGTCACCAGATAAACGACCGCAATCACACTCGCCGGATGCTTCAACGAGCATAGGAGATAATTCATAGAGAAAGTCGGTTCGCGCATGGGGGGATGATAGCACAGCCATCTGCCCGTGAAAAGAAAAAAGGGCCGCAGAGATACTCTGCGGCCCGAAAAACGGAAGGAAGATACCCCGGTAATTACTTTTTGATGCGGTCGTTCTCCCCGGTACCCCAGGAGGGGAGGTAATCCGGGATGCGATTACCGCTGCCGGGACAGTCGGCAGGCACGCGGTACTGAGCGCGCACGGCGTTATACTGCTGCATGAGTTCCTGCATGATGCCGGCATAGGCGGGGTTCTGCGAGACGTTGTGCAGCTGCTGAGGGTCGGTCTCGTTGTCGATGAGCAGCCATTCATTCTCCGGTTTGCGCACGCCGCTCTTACGTTCCTCACCCGTGGGTGTCCAGATACGGGCAAAGGTGTAGCGGCGCGTGCGGATGCCGTCGTGGCGCGGGGCATTGTGCTCACCCGGCTGTTCATAGAAGGCATAGTAGAGCGGGCGGTCGGCAAACTGCGGTGCCTCGCCGGTCTTGAACAGCGGGGTCAGAGACACGCCCTCCATGGTGCGCGTGTTCTCCGGCGTGTCGGCTCCGGCTACTTCCAGCAGCGTGGGAGCGTAGTCGATGTTCTGCACCATGGCCTGGCTGCGTACACCGGCCGGGATTGTTCCCTTCCAGCGCATGATGAGGGGCATGCGCATGGATTCCTCGAATATCCAGCGCTTATCATACAGTCCATGCTCACCCAGATAAAAGCTCTGGTCGCCCACATAGATCACGAGGGTGTTTTCGGAAAGGCCGCTCTTGTCCAGATACTCCATCAGCGTGGAAATGGATTCATCCAGCGAAAGGATGCAGCCGAGGTAGTCCTCCATATACCAGCGCCAGCGCTGCTCCGTCATGTCCTCCACGGTCTTGTACTTCCCGGCACGCATGTTGGCCACGAACTCATCCGTGCGGGTGTTGAAATGCTTGCGGTAGATACCCTGCAGGCCGGGTTCAATCCAATCCATGCCCCAGCCCAACAGCGTCTTGGGCACAAACTTCGGCTCATGCTTCTCGATATCGAAATCTGCGGGAATCTGATCCTTGAACTCGCCGTTCTTAATCTTGTTACGCAGCTGCCCCTTGGGCAGTATCTCCTTCATCACATCAAAGGGGATGCGGTCGTACACCAGGTGGTTGTCATTCCACGGGCAGAGATCCCAGCCGATGCTCTGGCGATTGTAGCGCAGGGACTCCGGGCGGTCGCTCCAGTCATCATGCAGCGTGGCAGGCGGGGTGAGTTTAGCCACATACTCCTTGATGATGTCCAGATGGCGCACGGCGGGCAGCCAGTTGCGGTGCGGAGCCTTGTGTCCCACGATGAGGGCAAAGGGCTTGCTGCGGTCGCGGCTCTCCATCCAGGTGATAGCCATGTTGGTGACCACATCCGTCACATAGCCGCGCATGCGGTTCGTGCGAGTGCTGTTGTTCGGTCCGGCAGAGAGGAAGGTGGAGTTCAGATAATCGCCCTGACTCGGGAACACCTGCCAGGAATCAAAGCCTGTGGGGCGCGAGATGAGATGCCATTTACCCACAATACCGGTCTGGTACCCGGCTTTCTGCAGCATCTTGGGGTACGTGGGCTGGTCGCCATTGAATGCGGGTCCGCCATAGTTGTACAGGAAGCCGTTGTTGTGGGAATGGCGCCCCGTCAGCATGCAGGCGCGCGACGGTCCGCACAGCGAATTGGCACAGTAGGCACGGTCAAAGACCATACCCTCATCCGCCAGCCTGCGGAAACCCGGCAGCGGCACAGGACTGTCCTTATCACAGGTTCCCAGCGCATTCGTGCCGTGGTCATCCGATATAATAAACAGGATGTTCGGGCGCTCATCCGCCGCAGTAACTACTGCACCCAATCCCAGAAATAGAGCCGCCACAGCGGCAAGTGTGCGAGACATAGCCATAGTAACCGAACTACTACCATATTTGCCCACTCCAGTCAAGGTTATAATATAACGGCCATCACCACGTACCCGGTGGCAGCTTGTCGGCTGCAATCGGCTCAATTTGCCGACAATTACCGCCATTTAACCGACATTTTGCCCATTTTTTCGCGGAAAAGGGCATTTCTGCGCGACCTCAAATAATTGACAATCTAACAATTCAGCAGCATAAAAAAGCC
>CAYYKC010000028.1:0-23790 GCA_964471605.1 uncultured Akkermansia sp.
GTAATTCGCACGTACGGTGGTGTGAGAGGGGGACGAAAGTCCCCCTACTCGATCCGCCGGTAAGGGAAACCCCTCCGCCGTGCAGCAACTGCTGGATGCCGGCGAAGATGTCAATCAGACGGGCTTTGCCGACTACACCGCGCTGATGGAAGCCGCCTACTACGGGCAGACGGATTGTCTCCGCATCCTGTTGGCCGCAGGGGCTGACGCCAACAGGACGGATGCGTTCGATTGCTCCGCACTCTCTTACGCGGCCCTGCAGGGGCATGCGGAATGCGTGCAACTTCTTCTTTCCGTTCCGGGAATAGAGCTTAACAGCAAAGACCGGGATGGCGAAACACCGTTATTCAAAGCATGCCGGGAAGGACAGACGGAATGCGCCCGATTGTTGCTTTCAACTCCGGGTGTTGATATCAACACCCGCAACCACATGGGGGAGTCTGCATTTATCGTAGCTTCCTGCTATGCGGATACACTGGCGTTGTTTCGACCATTCTCGGACAGACTGCGGTTAACAGAGGACGACCTGGAAATGTACGGTCCGCTCTGGATGGCAAGCGATGATGCCAACATCGTTTTACTGAGCATCCTCAACCCTGCCGACATACCACTCGCTCTGCTTGGAAAAATGCTGGACAGCGAAAACCCGGAGCCCATTCTGAAGGCTATTCTGGCACATCCTTCTTTCTGCCTGAATTCTCGCGATGGCGACGAAAAAACGCTTCTGCATTATGCGGTAACGGCCCGGAATGCAGTCGCCGTCAAACTACTTCTGGATGCGGGTGCAGATGTGAGCAGCCTTGATGGATTCTACTACTATGCCCCGGAGTGTCACAGGCTGATTCAACATGCCGGGGATGCTCGGAAAAAAATTCTGCTGAGTAGTCTGCCACCCCTGCACCGTGCCATTATGGAGCAGAATCCGTTGCTTCTGAGTACTCTGTTACAAGCCGGGAATGATGTCAACATGACAGATGACAATGATTGTACACCGCTGCATTTTGCGCTCAGTTTCATCAATGGAAGCAGGGCGGAATGTCGGCAGAACCATATCCGCTGCGTCAACATTCTCCTATCGACACCCGGGGTGGATGTGAACAGGAAAAACGGCATAGGAGAATCTGCCCTCCATCTGGCAGTGGAGACAGAATCCGCAGAATGTCTGCAATCTGTTTTGTCCCTGCCCGATGTCAAGCTCAACGACAAAAATAACGATGGTAACACTGCCTTACACCTCGCCGCAGAACAAGCCGATGGGAAATGCCTGCGCCTTCTGTTAGCCTGTCCTGGAATCACGGTGAATGAATGCGATTCTGAGGGAAAAACACCCTTGCTGCGCGCAGCACAAAATGGGCACACGATCTGTGTTCAATTACTGCTGACGGCTCCGGAGATTGATATCAATCGAGCCGATGAATGCGAGCGAACACCTTTAACTGCTGCCGCCGAACGCGGCTATCATGAATGTGTCCGGCTTCTGTCTCAGGATAATCGGACGGACCTTCTTGCCAGAGACGCTAAAGGGATGAGCGCTCTTCATTATGCATGTTGCAAAAAAGACGGCGCACAATGGCTTCCGTGGCTGCTCAAATCCCCCCTTGAGCCCACTCTGTTGAGTGCCCTGCTGGAAACTGCCGTCCTTTCCCGCTCGGCGGAGGCAGTTCGAATCCTGATGCAGCAAACCGAAATAGATACGGACCTCGCCATACATCTCATCCACAAGGCTGTGGAACTTAATGCCGCTGAAGTCCTCCGAGCCCTGCTCCGAGCTCCCGGAATGCAACTCCAATTGCTGGATATCCATGCCGCGCTGCAATCGGCCGCGGAGCATCAACATGCAGAGTGCGAGGCAGTCCTGTTGAAAGTTGCCGATGAGGGGTGACTTCACTTGGCGTTCTTCGTAATAATCACCACCCCAGCGGCTATCAGCAAGAGCGAGAGGCATTTCTGCCAGGTAAGCATATCCAGACCCAACAGAATCCCCACAACAGCGGCAATGACGGGCTGCACATAGTTATATGCCGCTACCGTGGGAGGATCCAGTCGCCGCTGTCCCACAATCAACAGCAGATAGCTGAAAAAAGAACCGCCGATGACAACATAGGCAATGGCGAAAAGCTCATGCACGCTGAAAGAGGCGCTCGGCAGCGCGGCGAGACGACTGCTCATCGGCAGCAGCGTCAGCGCTGCGGCAAACAGGAAGAGCCACTTCATGGTGGTCACAGGGTGGTACCGCCGCAGCACCCCTCCGAAAAAGACGAAATAACACGCCGCAGAAAACTGAGAAATGAGGCACAGCGTGTCGCCCAGCGGATGCCCGCTGAGACCACCGCACGACCCGAGAATCAACACCAACGCCCCAACGGATGCCAACAGAAATCCGCCCACTCGCAGTAGTGTCATCGGATGGTGCAGAAACAGCGCGGCGAGAATAAAAGTCATCACCGGGGTGGACGTGCCGACCACACAGGCATTTGTGGGTGATGTGTACTGAATTCCCAGAACGTAGAGGAATTGATTGATAACCATACCGCAGAGCGACATGCCCAGCAGCGGCAACCAGTCATTGCGGGCAATTTTCTCGCGCGGAGTCAACGGAGAGATAAGCCAGAACAGCAGCGCCGCGCCACTGACGCGAAAAAAGGCCAGCAGAAGCCCATCGATAGCTCCATTCTGCATGGCAAGCTTGCACATGGGACTCATCAGTCCGAACAGAAGGACCGCCCCAAGCGTGCAGATATGACCTTTAAGCAGATAATGGCGCATGCGGTCGGCATTCTACCACAGAGCCCCCGGTTCTTCAATGCCAATCTGTTTTTCATTCCCCACAAACTGGGAGCAACATGGCAAATCCTATAACGGCTCACCGCTCGATGCTTTCTGGCAGCAGGAGACTTCAGTCTCCTCCCCGGAAGACGTCCCCCTTGTCACGCCGGAGCAAAGCGGCGGCAGAACCTTCTCCCTGCGCGGTGCCACCTACACCTTCTCCAAAGAACACATCACCCTCATTGCCGACCAAGACTCATATCATGACCGCACAAGGAGAGCGCTTCCCAATGCCGTAGAATTGGCATAATGCCGGGATCGGGAGAAATATAGCCGTTATATTCGCGGAGCCATGACAGGACCTCCGGGTGGGCATTGGGAGGCGCGGCGTTGAATGCCCCCGGGAAGCGAGAAAAGGCATCGATATCGTTGTGACCGTCGCCGATAATGAGGAGGCGTTCATTCGGCAGCTGCCATGTTGCTGCCACGTGGGCCAGCGCCGTGCCTTTGTTGAAGCGGGAATCTGCCAGGCGCATGTAGCGCCCTGCCCGCTGCATGGAGACATCCGGGTGTTGCGCCATGAGCGGCTGCAGAAGCTCGGCAAGGGCATCCATTGTCGCGCCGTCGGCAGCTTCCACGGAAAGGGAATCAGTCGGCGCAATAATCCACTCCAATTCCGGCGATATGCGGCGGATTTTTCCCAGCTCCGCATGCAACGGGGTTTGCATACGTTGCTGCAGGAGAGCGGCGGCGCTGTTGGCGGCATCGTTATGCGATGTCAGCGGACGGAGTGTGCCCCCCGCATCTGCAAGATACACAAAACGCTCACAAGTGCAGATAAAATCCGGAAGAAAGGGCGCAAGTGCGGTCAAATCCTCAAAGAGATAGGCCATGGTGCGACCGGTGTTGATTCCCCAGCGTACGCCCTGAGTACGCCACTGCCGCATCAGCGTGAAAAACTCCGTTGGTATGGGCGGGTTATCATCTCCATGCCAGAGCGTGCCGTCAAAATCCAGAGAGATAAGCCAACGGCAAGGCTCATGCTGAGGCAAGGCCTGCCCCACCGGGAGAAATTTGTCCATGGCGCTTTACTTTTTGCCGGGTGCTTTATCCTGCTTGGGCTTGAGTCCCGGGGTAATGGACTTGCAGAGTGGCACTTTCACCCCCTTGATGAGCTGCGCCCGAACGGCGGTCTTCATATCCACCTTAAAGGTGCTGGGCATGGAGCCCTCGGGGATTTTGTCACCCTTTTTACGCATGTGGATTTCCACACGGCGGTTGAGGTTCTGCTGCTCCTTGGGCAGCTTGGTATCAACCAGAGGAGCACTGCAACCGCAGGAACGGATGTAGACATTGCTCACCGGCACATTGTTGCCGGACAGCCATTCGCGCACGGCGGCAGCACGCTGCATGCCCAGCAGGGCGTTATAATCATCGCCGCCCACGCTGTCGGTATGCCCTTCTATCAGGAAGACGGTCTCCGGGTTCTTCTGGATGAGTGCGGCCAGTTGCAGCATAGTGATGCGGGCCGAATTTTTGAGCTGACTCTCATTGAAGCCGAACAGCACGTCTGCGCCCAGACGCGCCACGCCGGACTTGGCGCTCAGATTGCCCTCTCCCAGCAAATCTGCCAAGCTGCGGGTATCTGCGGGCAACTCCCCATGCCCGAGCTTTGTTGCTGACTCACGCAAATCTTTTTCCATGAGGGAAGAAGCTTCGTCCACGGTCTCCGGCTGAGCCTCCACCGCTGCGACAACCTCGTTGCTGTTGACCGGGGCGGGTTCGGGGATATCCAGCGCCTCGCGGGGCACGGCTTCCATCTGCAGAGCACCGACATCCAGCTGAGCCGGGGGAATATCGCTGATGGAGGGAGCAGCCTCCTGCGTATAGACCGGTTCAGGTAAGGCAATTTCTGTTTTACCGGGAGCCATGACCAGTTCCTCCATCTCGGCATCCAGAATATCTATTTCCTGAGGCTCGTAAGCAATCTCTTCCACTTCTTCCGGGGGAGGAGGAGGCTCTTCGGTCTTGGCCTCTTCCAGTTCTTGCTCCGGCTGTTGCTTGACCACAACACGAATTTCCTCATCCTGTACCCGCTGCGGGGCTTCGAAAAGGTGGCGGAAGTTGAATTGAATGACGGAGGGTCCCCACAGAAACACTATGATATGCAAGACAGCCGCAGCACAGGCTGCACCCAGAGCTATGGGTAGCATGTCGCGCTGTTTGGTCAGCTCGTAGCCCTCGCGGCGACGATTGCCAACCCTGCGGGATTTGGAAGAGGATAAAGACATGAGAGAAAGTAACTTATAAGTGTAAATCCGACGAGGGGACGGGACGTGCCGGATCGGCGATGCGGGGTGACAGAATGGCATCGGCCACCGGGCCGTCCAGCCAGTGAACGAGAGAGGTCATGGCAGAATCCTCATCGAACAATCGTTTTACGGACGGCAGGACATCACGCTGCATGGGAGAAAGCGACGGCGGAGCCTCGTCTCCTCGGAGGAGAGCCCACACTTCACGTCTGTCACTGCACAAACGATGATAAATGGTAAGCGAATCAGCCAGCGTGCAGACCGGATTATCGCGAGTCAGATGAATGACCAGCACGGGGACATCCCGATCAATGAACGATGCCTGCTCCACGGGCGCCACATCAAAGCACTCCATGCCCACCGTGCGATCCATGCGCAGGTTCATCAGCTCCAGCACCACCGGGGTAAGCAAAGAATCCGGCAGCATTCGTTTCACAGACTGCCGGAGAGAGGCGTAGGCATCGATGACCGCAAGCCCCTGAATGCGTTTATCATGCGCGGCAGCCCGCAGCAGCAGCCCGGCACCATATCCCTGCCCCACAGCCACAATGACCGGGTCGGGGCGTTCACCGTCAGCTTCCAGCGCATCGATGAGGAGGGGGACATCCTGACTTTCCCGCAGTCCGTGGGTGCAATAGGGGCGTCTGTTATCCATCCCTCTGGGATCCCAGAGAACGCAGCGCAACCCGGCAGCGGTCAGCGTTTCTGCCAACGGAAGCGCAGAGCGAATACCATGATCCCAATCCACGCAAAGGAGAACATAATCGATTACCCCCAGCTTCTCAACCGGGTTGACGGATAGATCACTCATGACGGCGAGCTGGCGGGATGACTCTTCACCCTCCTTGGAGACGAGCACAGCCTGCATTTCACCACCGTCCCATCCTTTGAACGTGAAGGGCTCCATGTGAAGGCCCAGCACCTTTTTGGGCAGGTTGGAGTAACCCGTATACGCCTGATTCATGGGCACGAGAATGGGCTGCACCTGCCCCTCTATATAAAACCAGACACGGACCACGCCTGCACCCGCCAGTAGCAGGAACAGAAGGATAAGCAGATGCCTGAAACGGTGCTTTCTCATCGTCGCATCGGCATTATAACAGCCGCTTTGCCTGCCTGCAATCTGAAATTAAGCCATAGAACTGAATAATAACACTTCGGACAGCACCATGCCGCCCGAAGTGTCAGAAAAGAATTGAGAAAAGCAGATTTACTCGCCCAACTGGCTGGCAAGCATCTGGGCAACGCCATGGAATGCCGCCGCTACGCGGCTCTGTCCGGGATCCTGAAGTGCCACGGGAGCACCCTGGTCCCCACCCTCACGGGTGCTGATATCCAGCGGAATCTTACCCAGCAGAGGCACATTGAGCTTCATGGCCTCGCGGTCGCCGCCACCCTCGCCGAAGATGTGGTAGACCAGGCCATCGCTCGGGCAAATGAAGTAGCTCATATTCTCAATGATACCCAGAATCGGCGTTTCGACGCGCTGGAAGAGGCCCACGGCCTTGCGTGCGTCGATGAGCGCTACCTCCTGCGGTGTGGTTACGATGACAGCACCGGCCAAATCCACCGTCTGCACGATGGTAAGCTGGATATCACCGGTGCCCGGAGGCATGTCAAGAATGAGGAAGTCCAGACCGCCCCAATCCACATCGCGCAAGAACTGCTGGACGTAGCGGGTGGCCAGAGGACCGCGTACAGCCACGGGGGAAGCTTCATCCACCAACAGGCCCATGGAAAGGAGCTTGATACCATGAGCTTCCACGGGGAGGAACTGATCTTTCTCCGTGCAGCCGGGGCGCTCTTTCGTGCCGAACATCAGCGCCATGGAGGGACCGTAGATATCCAGATCGAGCAGCCCCGTGCTATATCCCAGGCGGGAAAGCGCAACCGCAAGGTTCGCAGAAACAGTGGATTTACCCACACCTCCCTTACCGGAAGCAACGGCAATCACATGCTTCACTCCGGGTACGGAGGACTTCCAGTCAGCCGGGTCGTCATTCGGGGTTTTGGCCTTCACCCTGGCCGGGGCGTGGTGCTCGATATTCACATCAAGTTTTTTCACACCGGGAAGTTCTTTCACGACACCCATCACATTCTCGTAGATGTAACGGGGGACGTCAGAGTTCTTACTCTCCACAACCAGCCCGATGGTGACAGCGCCCTCCGGGCTCACCTCGATGTTACGTACCAGACCGAATGATACGATATCGCGCGAAAATCCGGGGTATTTCACCGTGGTAAGAGCAGCGCGAATCAGCTCAGGAGTCAGATTGATTTCACTCATGGTAGATTAGCAGATTGAAAATTAAGCCTTTTTAAAGCGCTTCCAGGGCATGATGATGGTCTCCACAACCCAGACGAAAGCAGAACAGCAGGCACGGAAAGCCGTCACCAGCGGATGAATGCGGCTGCGGAAGCCCGTGAAATGCTCATAGAACAGGCTGGCGGCCACAATGCAGCAGATGGTGCTGAATTTCAGCACAATACCCATGTGCCAGTGAATGCCGCAGGCGGCAAGTGCCATTTCTGCGGTAAGCGCCACACCCACAAAACCGACCAGCAGGAAGGCCGTGTAACCGAGAATAGGGTGCTTTTCGATAATACCAATGCACCAGCCGGCCACAATTCGCAGGGCGGCGATGCCGATGAACACACCCAGACAAACCACACAGAGATGCATTTCCTCCGGGATTTCCTTCACGCCGTTGACCATACCGACGGCGGCCACCACATTATCAAGAGACAGGGACAAATCCATCAGCTCGATGCTCAGGATAGTCATCAGGAAAGTCTTGCCCGCCGTCTTGGCGGCTTCACTCCCGGCAGAAGAGTTCGATTTGGTCTTGGGATGCAGCTGAACATGCTCACAGGCCAGGTAGATGAGGTAGAGAGCACCGAACCACTTGACCCAGGCGTTGTGCATGAGCCACGCCACCAGCGCCAACACAATACCGCGGAACACATAGGCACCGACAAGCCCCCAACGCAGCGCTGCTTTCTGTTGATGCTTAGGCAGGTGGGATGCCATAGCCGCAATACCCAGCGCATTATCCACGGAGAGCAGGCCCTCGATGAGAATCAGGTTGAAGATAACCATACCGCAGGCCGTCAGGAAGGCCGGCATGTTTTCTATACTTTCCCAGGCAGAAACAATGTCAGCAAGCATGCGGGTGTTCTATCACAGCCTCCCCGCAGATGCAAGCGCAGGATTTGTCATTTCGGAGGCTCATGCTTGACAAGGCTCCGATATGTGCGTTAGAATACAAGCGATATATCCGGCATGAAAACAATACTAGTCACAGGAGGAACAGGATTTATCGGCGCCAATCTGTGCCGCAGACTCATTGCAGACGGACATCGGGTCATTTGTCTGGACAACAACTATACCGGTTCGTTGGAAAACGTGCAGGAGTTGATGAATCATCCGCAATTCTCTTTCGTGGAGCATGATGTGATTGAGCCTTATGACTGCCCCGAAAAGCTGGATTACATATATAATCTGGCCTGTCCGGCCTCACCTCCTTTCTATCAGGGCAATCGCTCCATCTTCACCACCAAGACCTGTGTCTTCGGTATCATTAACATGCTGGAATTGGCCAAACGCAACGGTGCCCGCATCCTCCAGACCTCGACCTCTGAGGTATACGGCGAACCGCAGGTGCATCCTCAGCCGGAAAGTTACCGCGGCAATGTCAACCCGCACGGCATCCGCGCCTGCTACGATGAAGGCAAGCGCTGCGCAGAAAGCCTCATGTTCGATTACCACCGCCACGAGGGGGTGGATATCCGCGTGATTCGCATCTTCAACACGTACGGTCCGTACATGAACCCGGATGACGGTCGCGTCGTATCCAATTTCATCTGTCAGGCTCTCCGCGGGCAGGATATCACCATCTACGGCGAGGGTCAGCAGACCCGCTCTTTCCAGTACATTGATGACCTCATCGAAGGTATGGTACGCATGATGGAAAATGAGCACGGCTTTATCGGTCCCGTCAATATCGGCAACCCGGGAGAATTCACCATCCTCCAGCTGGCTGAGCAGGTGCTGAGCAAAATCCCGACTTCGTCCAAGCTCGTTTACCGTCCTCTGCCCGGCGATGATCCTACTCAGCGCCGTCCGGACATCACGTTGGCCGGCAAGGAGCTCAATTGGGCACCCACCATCAATCTGGACAAAGGACTCGACCTCACGATTGCCTATTTCCGCAGTAAGCTCGGTCTGTGACCATGACTCTCCCGATTATGCAACAACTCACAGAATCCATTGGTAAGTATCTACTGGCCGTCATTTCTCCGCTCATCCGGCATCCGGAAAAGGCAGAGCTGCGAGTAGCTGTATCTCCTGAGGGGGATGCAGCGCGTTTCCGGCTGGTACTGGAGCAACCGGACGTGGCACGCGTTATCGGCCGCAACGGCATGACAGCCTCAGCCATCCGCTCCCTCGCCAAGGCTGCCGGTGAGAAGCGGGGCATCAAGGTCATTGTTCACATCATCTCCCACGAGGAAGTGGCGGTCTGAATCATTGCGGCCCGGTCATGCAAGGGCTCTTTACAGAGGAATCCTTATCCTGCCGCGCGGCCCGCGTGCTGGTGGATGGGCTCAATGACATGGTGCTGGACTATGCCATTCCTCCCGGCATGGACGGAGTGACACGCGGCAGCCGAGTGGAAGTACCCCTGCGCGGACGGGGGGCAACCGGCACGGTATTATGTCTGGTGCCCCCGGATGCACAATGGGGCGGCTCGCTGCGTCCCCTCCGCAGACTGGTGAACGAAGAACCCGTCGTTTCCCCGGCACTCATGGATTTGGCGGAATGGGCGGCGCGCTACTATGCCGTACCCATCGAGCAGATGATACGCTGTATTGTGCCGGAACCCGTGCGACAGGAACGGCACGAAGAGAAAACCCGCAAAATCGCCGTCCTGACCAACTGGCCGGATGATGACAAGCTCAATAAAATCAACTCCCGGGCCCCACGACAGGCTCATATCCTGCGCTACCTGCACCAGACCGCCGAGAAACGTGCCCCGCTGGCGGATTTGGGCGGCACGGCAGCATTGAATCCGTGCCGTGCACTGGAAAAACAAGGATTTGTCAGAATCGAGGAAGAAAATGTCCACCGCGACCCTGCCGGTGCGGAAAATTTTGCACAGAGTGCCCCCCTGCAACTGAACGATGAGCAAGAGGTGGTGCTGAAAGCCGTACTAGCGGCCACGGATGCAGGCGACTCCAAACCCATGCTGCTGCAGGGTGTCACCGGCTCCGGCAAGACGGAAGTATACCTCCAGGCAGCGCAGCATGCCATGGAACAGGGCAAAGGCGTGCTCATCCTCGTGCCGGAAATCTCACTGACCCCCCAGACAATGGCTCGTTTCAAGAGCAGGTTCGCCGCGCATCAGGGCTCTGTAGCCATTCTGCACAGCGCCATGAGTGATGGCGAACGCTTTGATGAATGGCATTCCATACGGCGGGGTACGGCCCGTATCGCCATAGGCCCCCGCTCCGCTCTGTTCGCGCCGGTACAGAATCTGGGGCTCATCATTGTGGATGAAGAGCATGACGGTTCCTATAAACAAGAGAACAGCCCCCGCTATCATGGCCGCGATCTGGCGGTGCTGCGGGCCAGAATGGAAGGGGCAGCCATCCTGCTGGGCTCTGCCACCCCCTCTCTGGAATCCCTGCAAAACGCCCGCAACGGAAAATACACCCTGTTGCGTATGGACAAACGCGCTGACGGTCAGCACCTGCCGCTCACACGCGTGCTGGATATGCGAACGGAGGCCAAGGATAAGCGGAATCTGGGCATCCTGTCGGAGCGACTTCGTATGGCGATTGAGGACAGACTCCGCAAACAACAACAGGTCATCCTGCTGCTGAACCGGCGCGGATTTGCCCGCGCCCTGCAATGCCCGGACTGCGGCCATGTGGCGCACTGCGAGCATTGCGCCCTGCCCATGACCTATCACGCCACGGAAAACAGGCTGGTATGTCACCTCTGCGGATTCCGAGCCGTTGTGCCCCGCCGCTGTCCCGAGTGCAGTTCCGACAACATCCTGCTGGAAGGATACGGGACACAGAAAGTTGAGGCGGTGCTGCGTCGATGTTTTCCGCAGGCGCGCCTTCAGCGAGTGGACGCCGATGTCACGACACGCAAGAATGCCCTGCGTGACATTCTGAACGACTTCCGCGCCGGCAGGACGGATATTCTGCTGGGCACACAGATGATAGCCAAGGGACTTGACTTCCCCCGCGTCACGCTCGTTGGGGTGTTGAATGCGGATTTGGGGTTGAATATACCCGACCCCCGCGCGGCTGAGCGCACGTTCCAGTTGCTGACCCAGGTGGCCGGGCGTGCCGGGCGTGGAGAGTTGGACGGCGAGGTGATTGTGCAGACCTACTCCCCCCAATCCTGTGCCATTCAGTTTGCCAGACGACATGATACAGACGGTTTTGCCGAAAATGAACTGGGCTTGCGTCAGCAGTTCGAATTTCCGCCTTTCTGTCACATGGCAGTGCTGACCGTGCGTTCGCCGCAGGAAGAAATAGCCCGTTTCTCTCTGGAAACACTTCACAAGCGGCTGATGGCAAAGCTCCCCCCGCAGGTACAGGTGAGTGATCCCCTGCCCGCACCCATCGCCCGTGCATACGGACAATTCCGCTATCAGTGCACACTCAAGGCTCCGAGTGCCCGAATAATCGCAGATGTTGTCTCTGCCGAAATAGCAGCCATGCAGTTCGGCGAGGACATCATTGCCACGCTGGATATCGATGCCTACAGCTTCATGTGAGGCTTTTTTCTTGACAGAAAAAATTTCAAAGGCTAACCTATCGGAACGATGAAACCTCTTTTGGTCAATACAGCATTGGTCGGTTTGTTGCTCGGTTCGGCTTTATGTCTTGCACAGGATGAAGCTTCTCCGGCATCAGCAGAAGCCCCTGCACTCGCTCCCGTTCCTGCCGCTCTCAGCCAATTTCCCCTGCTGCAAGGCACTCTCAACAAGGAAGCCGATTATTACATCTACCTGTATTCCGCCGGTTGGTGCGGACCGTGCCGCCGCATCATGCCGGAAATCGTTCGGTATTACCGCGATACACTCAGTAAGGATAAACGCATCGAAATTGTGTTGATTGATGTTGACCGCACAGAAAAGGAAGCAAGAGACTACATTGCCCACTATAATGCCGATTTCCCGGCTATTCTGGGAGGCACACCGGAGATAGATAAGCTCCCGGGTTCATACGCGGTACGCTCCATTCCTCACTGCATTGCCGTTGACAAAAACGGCAACAGAATTTTCGGAGGGCATGCAGCCTCACTCTTCCGAAATCTGGAGCTTCTCAAGTAAGGCTATCTTTTTTCGTTGACAAGTAGATATCAAATCTGTACGATGCACCCGTAACCGATTATAAAATGATGACGAAGAACATATTTTCTGTCCTTTGCCTGCTGGGCTTCATGATGGCTCCTGCCACCTATGCTCAGGATGTTGATGCTGATACGACCGAAGCGGTCAGCACCGATAAGAAAAACAATAAGAACAATGTGCTCAGCAAGGTTAAGAAGCTCAAGCCCAAGTTTGCCAAGCTTCCCAAGTCTGCTGACTATCTGATGATTTGCAAGCTTTCTGCCGAGGATTCGGGAGCGAAAGAAATGCTGGAGACTCTGGCCGACGAGACCGCCAAACTGAAGAGCAAGAAAGTGGCTCTCCTGATTCTCTGTGAGGATGAATCCTCAAAGAAAGCAGCCAAGATGATGAAAACGGCCAAGCTGAAAGTGCCTGCGGTGTTTACATCTTCTCTGCCGGATAAGGTCGAGGATGCTTCCGAATATCTGCCTGATACCTCCGATACCGTCACCTGTGTCGACATGGCGGGTGAGGTTGTTTTCTCCGGCGATGCCTCTCTGGCCGGTTCCTGGCAAGAAACTTTCGAGGAAAAGGAAGCTCAGAAAGACTGGGCTAATCTCAAGGTTGACGAGAAGAGATTCCCCGTGGCTGCAGCACTGAAAGCCATTGAGACTCCGACTTTCGGCACATTCGATACGAAGGCCGATTACTTCATCTACCTCTTCTCTGCCAGCTGGTGTGGTCCCTGCAAGGCCATCATGCCCGATATTGCCGGGAAACATTACCCCGAGATGCGTAAGTCCAAAAAGCCCAGCGTGGAAATCATCCTGATTGGCAAAGATCAGACTCCGGAAGGGGTGGGCGAATACCGTGACCATTACAAGGCCAAGTTCTTCGCCGTTTACGGCAAGGATCCGGCTGTGAAGCAGCTTCCCGGTTACTCCGAGCCCAACGGCATTCCCCATTGCATCTTTGTTGACAAGAAGGGCGAGGTTATTCATGCCGGCCACGGCAGCGCCATTGCAAACTGGAAGAACATCATCGATAACGCCAAGTAAATACTCATGAAAAGCGTTGCTCTTTTTTCATTGCTCGGGCTCGGCTTCTGCCTGCTGACATCGTCCTTGTCCATGGCACAGGACGAGGCTCCGGCAGATGCTCCTGTTTCAAAAAAAGCTGACAAAAAGAAACAGCCTGACAGCCCGGTTGTCAAGGCCGTCAAGAAGATGAAAAAGGTCAAGGGCCGACTCAATGCCAAGGCCGATTACTACATCTACCTCTTTTCCGCCAGCTGGTGCGGACCCTGCTGCAAGGAAATGCCCGAGATTGTGGAACAACACAAGAAGATGAAGAAAGACGGACGCGTGGACATCATTCTCATGGGCAAGGATGATACGCCGGCGGATGTCAAAAACTTCATCAAGCAGTTCAATATGAAGTTCTACGCCGTGATGGCCAGTGACAAGGATGCACCCAAGGTGCCCGGATTCACCGATCCCTCCGGCATACCTTTCTGCATCGTGGTCGACCGCTATGGTCGCGTCATTGAACAGAGTCATCCCGCCGGAATTATCCCGAACTGGGAATCCTACACGATTGACAAGGGAGTCCCCGAGCCGCCGGTCGAAACGGAAAAATAAACTGTTCCTCACAAGTAAGAAAGGCAGTCCCGCGACTGCCTTTCTTTCGTCTTGCTGAATCCGCGAAAATATGGTAGGGTGTGGGTATGGAACTCACTCTTGACTCTCCGCTGGACATGCACCTGCATCTGCGGGATGGGGATATGTTGAAACTGACCGCTCCGCTCTCATCTGATTTCGCCGGAGCCGTCATCATGCCGAATCTCGTGCCGCCAGTGACAACACCGGACATGCTGCTGGCGTATGCGGAGCGTATTCGCGCGGCCATGGACGGAGCAGAGTTCACGCCATATATGACGCTTTTCTTCACTGCCATGGGGGAAAAGGAACTGACCGCAGCCACCTCCACGCCCGGATTCTTCGGATTCAAGCTGTATCCGGCCGGCATCACGACCAACAGCGAGGGAGGAGTCTCCAATCTGGCCGAGGCGGAACATACCCTGCGACTCATGGAGGAAATGGGCATCCCCCTGCTGGTACATGGAGAGAGCCACGGGTTTGTGATGGATCGTGAGCAGGAGTTCCTCTCCGTCTACCGCCATCTGGCGACCACCTACCCGAAGCTTCGCATCTGCATGGAACACATCACCACCGCCGCAGCCGTGGCCCTGCTGGATGAGTTCCCCAACCTCTGTGCCACCGTGACGTTGCAGCATCTGCTCATCACTCTGGATGATGTGGCGGGAGGCATGCTGCAACCGCATCTCTTCTGCAAGCCCATTGCCAAGCGACCTGCCGACCGCGAAGCGTTGCTGCAAGCGGCGCTCAACGGGCATCCGCGTCTCATGTTCGGCAGCGACTCTGCTCCCCACCCGCGTTGCAAAAAAGAAGCCTGCGGCTGCGCGGCAGGTGTCTTTACCGCGCCGGTTGCCCTGCCGAAGCTGGCCGAACTCTTCACCGCCCACGGAGCTGCTGATAAGTTGCAGGATTTCGTCTCCGGCAACGCCTGCAAGCTCTATCAGCTGACACCGCCGCAGAAGCGCATCATGCTCTGCGACACGCCCATGCAGATTCCTGCCCGCTACCGCAGCTACGGTCAGGAGGTTGTGCCCATGTATGCCGGGCAGACGCTTCCCTGGAGCATTAAAGACTGAACCCATGCAGGACGCTCCCACCCCTTCTGCTGATGACCTGCGTGCATTGCTGGCAGACATAGCCGCCACGCACATGCCGTATGGAAAATACGGGCCGGGCACCTATCCGCCGGATGGATGCCCGCTCATGGATTTACCCAACGAATATCTGAACTGGTTCTGGCAGCGCGGCTGGCCGAAAGGCAAGTTGGGGCGGCTCATGGAGCAGACGTTTCTCATCAAGAACAGCGGGCTGGATAAAATATTCGACCCCTTCCGCGCCGCCAACGGCGGCAGACGCAAACACCCCCGAAAATCATGATTCATTACCTCCGTTCCATCTTTCTGGCGGCTCGCCCCAAAACCTTGCCGGCCGGTATCGTAGCTGTCTGGGCAGGCTGTGTGATTGTCCACAAGTTCCAGACACACATGCCGGAAACCGGCATCCGCTTGAATTGGTCGCTGGCTCTTTTCACCGTGCTGAGCTGCATGTGCATCCAGATTGCCTGCAATTTCTTCAACGATTCCATTGATGCCTCCAAACATGCCGATACAGAGAAACGGCAGGGTCCACGCCGCATCACGGCCAGCGGAGACATGAGCCCGCTGACCGTCAAGCTCTGGGGCTGTGCCTTTCTCTCAGCCGCCGCCTTGCTGGCCATTCCTTTGATTGAGGTACAGGGATGGCCCATTCTGGCCATCGGCATTCCCTCCATGTTCTTTGCCTACGGCTACACGGGAGGGCCATGGCCGCTGGCCTATCACGGGCTGGGGGAATTGTTCGTACTGCTGTTCTTCGGGCTGGTGGCAGTGGCCGGCACGGTTTTCGTGCAAGTGGGCTGGCACCCCGGCTTTGAACACGTGTATGCCACCGCGTTCATCATCGGTATCCAGTGCGGGCTGCTCTCCTGTGTGCTCATCGAGGTGAACAACATCCGCGACCGCAAGGAAGATGCCGGCACCGGCAAACGCACGCTGGCCGTGCGACTGGGAGACGGTAAAGCGCGCGGTCTGGCGATGGCGTTCATCGTTGCTCCGTATGTCACGCTCAAGCAGACGGCGTTCTTTCTGCCGGGGTTCAACTGGAACATCTGCTGGATTGCCGCCATTCTGCTGGGGGGCTATATCCTGCTGAAACTGCGAACGATGCCGGCCAACAGGAAAATGAACATCCTGCTGGGGCTTTCCTCTCTGCACATGATTCTCTTCCTGCTGGCCCTGACGCTCTAATCCATGCTGCCGATTGACCAGATTCGCCATGAGGTGCTGGAAGCCGTGCGGGAACCGGGCTTCTGCGTGCTGCTCAGCGCACCGACAGGCTCCGGTAAATCCACCCGTATTCCGGGGATGCTGCTGGAAGCGGGGCACGGGGAACGGGGCACCATCCTGGTGGTGCAGCCCCGCCGCCTTGCCGCCCGATTACTGGCCGGGTATGTGGCGCGTCAATTTCCCTGCCAACTTGGTCAGGAGGTGGGCTACACCGTGCGGTTTGATTCACGGCGGAGCAATTCCACCCGCATTCTCTTTGTGACGGACGGCATTCTGGAGCGCAGGTTGACGGACGACCCGGAGCTCTGCGGTGTATCTGCCGTCATTTTCGATGAAGTGCATGAACGCCGTCTGTCGGGCGATTTATGTCTGGCGCGGGTGCTGCAACTGCAAGGGGGCTCCCGTCCGGATATCGGCGTATTTGTGATGTCTGCCACGCTGGAGCTGGATAAATTGCAGGACTACCTGCCACAGGCAAAAGTGCTGAGGGCAGAGGGGCGTCTGTTCCCTGTAGAGGTGAGCTATCGCCCGCCCGTGGCGGTTCGCAATCGCTTCGGCTATGTGGTGCCGCCCCCCGTCTGGGAGCAGTGCGCGGATGCCGTTTGCCATCTGGCAGAACAGCCGGATAGCGGTGACATTCTGGTGTTTCTGCCGGGAGCGTATGAGATACGCCGCACGGTGGAACTGCTGGAGCAACGCCCAGCCCTCCGTGGACGGGATATTTTCCCCCTGCACGGTCAGATGCCGCCGGATGCTCAGGCTCAGGCAGTTGAATGCGGAGTGCGCCCCCGGGTCATCGTTTCCACGAACATTGCGGAAACATCCCTCACCATTGAAGGCGTGCGCTCCGTTGTCGACAGCGGCACAGCCCGCGAAGCCCGTTGGGATTCGCAGCGCGGCATGTCAACTCTCCACGTAGAGCCCATTTCTCAGGCACAGGCAGAACAACGTGCCGGACGCGCCGGACGTCTCGGGCCGGGACGCTGCATCCGCTTGTGGAGCGAGGCAGAACAGCGTCGCCGAGCACCATTCCCCGCACCGGAAGTCCACCGAGCCGACATTTCAGCCGCATTCCTCAACCTGTTGGCCTGGGGCTGCCGTTCTCTGCACGATATTCGCGCCTTCCCATGGCCGGATGCCCCGGCAGAAGCAGAAACACAACGCGCCTGGCAATTGCTGGAAAACCTTGAGGCCATCGATTCCGGCGGTCTTACCGACATCGGACACCGCATGCTGACCTATCCGCTGCCGCCGGTGACGGCTCGCATGCTCGTGTCCGGCACAGACGGAGGATGCGAAGCAGAAATGGCCGCCATTGCCGCACTCCTGCAGAGTGAATATGTGGCGCTTGCCTCCGGTTTGCACGACACGCTGCGGCGAGAGGACGATTATACGGACTTTCAGGCAGAATGGCGTGCTGTGCAGGCAGCAGAACAGCTGCGCTACGCCCCGGATGCCTGCTCCCGCCTCGGCATTCAGGGACGCGCCGCGCGAGAGGTCAGAGCAGCCTATCGCCAGATGCTCAGGCATCCGCAGGAACCGGATTTTTCCGGGCATCGGCAGGGTATTGTCCGCGGGCTTCTCGTCTCATTCCCTCAGCAGGTGGCAGCCCGCAACCGCACCGCAACGGAAACCGCGCGAATGACATGCCGCAGAGGCGGCAAAGTGACGGCGGATTCCGTGGCCCGCAGAGCTGATATTTTCCTGGCAGCAGAGGTAGCAGAAATCGGCGGCAAGGGAGTGGAGACTCATCTTTCCCGTTGCACTGTGCTGCAAACTGCTGATTTACCCATAACGGAGGATGATGTGGCAGTCTATGATACGAGCCGACGACGGGTGCTCAATATGCACCGGCTTCTCTACCGCGATCTGGTGCTGGATGAAAAGGAGACAGGCGATGCCGCCCCCGATGCCGCCGCCCCGCTGCTGGCTGACCGGGTGGTGCGCGGTGACCTGCGGCTGGAGGGCTGGGACGGCCATGTGCTGCAATGGATTAACCGCCTGACCTGTCTGCGTAGCGCCATGCCGGAGCTGGAACTGCCCGATTTCGGCGAGGAAGACAGATTGGTGGCCATCACCATGCTCTGCGAGGGTGCCGTCTGCTACAAGGATATTCAGAATCGCCCCGTGTTACCCATTCTGGGAGAATGGCTTTCCCCCTGGCAGAAAGAATGCCTCAACCGCTATGCCCCCAAGGCCATTCAATTACCCAACGGCCGTGAGGTGAAGCTGCTGTACCGCGAGGACGGCACCCCCACCTTTGCGTTGAAATGCCAGCTGCTCTTCGGCGTTCCGCAGACTCCGCTGATAGCGGACGGGAGGGTGCGATGTCTCATTGAGATTCTTGCACCCAATCAGCGCCCCTACCAGATTACCTCTGACCTCTCTTCATTCTGGCGAACCGGCTACCCGCAGATGAAGAAAGACCTGGCAGGGCGCTATCCCCGCCACAACTGGCCGGACACCGCCCCGGATGCTTCACTATAATCATTCTTCCATTCGTATGAAATCTTCACTCGCTATTCTCTGTCCCCTGCTCATGATTCTGAACGCTGCTGCGCATGAGCGTCACCGGTACTTTGATGCTCTCACGCCTCATGACCTCTCGCAACAACCGGCAGCCACAAAGCTTTGCGTTGCCCCGGGGACGGATGTTCGCATCACGGCAACATCAGACATGCCGCCGTCAGCCCCTCTGCGGCTTACTGCTTGGCGCGGGGAGCGTTGCTCTGCTCAAATTGCCATCCGTGCCAACGGACGGGCCAATCAGCTCACCGTGGACAGCTTCCCGCTGAGCAACGGCAGCAGCAGTATTCCGACCACCGCCACCCTGCTCCTCTATACCAAGGCACATGGGGTAGCCACAGCAGACATCATCTCACGGGACACCTCCTGCAACAACCCCAACGGTGTGATTCGCGGCATCTGGCTGCAGGTAGATGTGCCGCAAAACGCCGAGCCCGGGCTCTACAAGGGATTTGTCACCATCAGCGCCGAAGGTTGCGAAGCTGTGCAGCAGGAAATCGAACTAGAGGTAGAGGCCGCAAACCTGCCGGAGCCCAAAGACTGGAAAATCCATCTGGACCTCTGGCAGCACCCGCAGGCTCTTGCCCGCTGGCATGATGTGGAACCCTGGTCTGCCGAGCATTTTGCCCTGCTCCGTCCCCTGATGAAGCGATTGGCGGATGCCGGCCAGAAGTGCATCACCTGCACCTTGTTGGATGAGGCATGGAACGCTCAGACCTATGACTGGTTCCCCTCCATGGTTCGCTGGGTACGCGGCAAGGATGGGCAAATACGCTATGACTACTCTGTTCTGGATGCCTGGATTCATTTCATGCACGATGAGGTGGGTATCCGAGAGCAAATCAGCTGCTATACGATGATTCCCTGGCATCTCAGCGTCAAATTTTTCGATGAAACAACGGGCAAATATGCTTCCGTCAGAGCCGTTCCCGGCTCACGGGAGTATGAGGAACTCTGGGCGCCCTTCCTGAGGGACTTCCACGCCCACATGCAGCAAAAGGGATGGGCAGACAAGACCTGTATTGCCATTGATGAGCGCCCGGACGACTATGTACGCGCCGCCATGAAGCTCATCCAGGAAAACGCCCCCTCGTTCCGCGTCTCATCTGCCGTGGACAAGCCCTCAGCACTCACCCGCGAGGTCTATAACATCTCCCCCGTCATCACCCATGCCGGCACGGCACTGGGTGAGCTGCTCCGCGAGCGCAAAGCCTCCGGCAAAATCACGACGTTCTATGTCTGTCTGCACCCGCAAAAGCCCAATACCTTTACCCACTCTGTTCCTGCGGAAGCGGAATGGCTCGGGCTCTTTGCCGCAGCAAACCATCTGGACGGATTCCTGCGTTGGGCGTATAACTCCTGGAACCGCAACCCTTTTGAAACAACGGACTTTGTTCACTGGCCCAGCGGGGATTGCTACCTCGTTTACCCCGGGAATCGCTCCTCCGTCCGTTTTGAGCGACTCCGCGACGGTATCGAAGATTTCGAGAAAATCAACCTTCTGCGTTCGCGTGCAGAAGCATCCCCCCGGGCGGCAGAAATCATTGCCGACATGGATAGGCAGCTGTTGGAAATCTTCTCCGTAGAACGCAGCAAAGGCAGCACTCACACGCAGGATGTGATGCAAGCCCGGCAGATTATATCGGATACCATGCGTGCGCTTTCCGAACAACCCTCCCTCATAGTCCCGTAATGCAAGGCCCGGACTTCAGCAGAGGAATCAGTTCCCGCATTGGTGTTAACGCTGCTAACACCCGCCACGATATACTGATTCTTACCGGTGTGGCAAGCATACTAGACATTATGCTGATGCAGGAAAGCTGCTACTTCTGCATAGCGTTGGTGGGGCACATGCTGCTGCTTTACCTGATTTATCGAATCAGCTCAGCCTACGAGATTATTCTGCTTCCCGACCGCCTTATCAGAAAAACCATTCTCGGCACGCAGGAGTTTCCTCTGCAGGAAACGGTCTTTCTGGGAATTGGGGTGGATGCAAGGCATCCCTATCGGCTTCCGGCGACCCATTATCAGAACCGCAGACTCATCCGTCTGAGTTACAACGATGAAATAATCTGTTTCAACCCCAACATCTTCTATAATAACGAAGCGACGCACCTTTTTACCCCGGAAGAACAGCAGAGGAAAAGTCAAGCATTCGATGATGCCGTCATCGCCTTTCTGAAGGAAAAATGTGTGCAGCAATCAGAAGAGCGGGAAAAGCGCGAGCTCATCATCGTATGGGAGATTTGTGACTTTTTCGTTAAACTATTCTTTCTGCTCCTTTTTTTGCTTCCCTGGGCAATAGCTGCGATGTTAGCAGGGCTGTGGTAAATCGCTCACAAAATCATTCCCGAAGCTGCAACATCGACGTCAACATCGTCAGGTGCGACCGAAGCAATTCTACCTGAAGGATCTGCAACGATTCATTGAACCCGGAACCGATAAAAGCGGGCACAAGAACAGGGGCATAACATTCCTTCACTGCCTCGAAATAAAAATCCCAGGCTCTCTCGGCCTCACGGA
Source organism: uncultured Akkermansia sp. (assembly GCA_964471605.1). Lineage (GTDB taxonomy): Bacteria > Verrucomicrobiota > Verrucomicrobiia > Verrucomicrobiales > Akkermansiaceae > Akkermansia. The sequence continues at coordinate 21,462 of CAYYKC010000028.1, forward strand.
AACAACGAATCTGCCCGAGCGAGACATTCTTGTCCGTGCGCGTCAGAATATCCCGTTCACGGTCATCATCCAACATCAGATTCTGTATGATTTCCCGCATATTTTTCAGTCGTTCCTGCCGCATTTTCAAAATAGCAGAAAAGCACCTGTCGGAGCTGGAAACACAATGTATATAGTATGTCAAACTACTTTCAAAAGCATCATACTTTTCCTCATTCTCAACATTCCAACAGTTATTTTCCAAAAAATAGCCCCATGCGCCATGAACCAGCTTGGACAAATCTTCCAATAAGAAGCACCGCAGCATGGTACAATACGCATTACGCGTCTCTTTCGCCGTACTTTTCTCAACCTTATTACTCAGACAACTATCAGCAAACTCCATGTGCGATTCGTAGAAGCAACGGGCGGAATCGACTAATTTGTCCACCACATCCCGGCACTGTTCTGCATCCATATTTTTCTCTCCATAACGATCAAAAAGCTCCCTGTCTGCAATGAACTTCTCAACGTAAATATGACAAGTATCCTCATACTGTTTGAAAAAGGCATCGTCTGACATACCGGATTCTGCACAAACAGCCCCCTCTTCCTTACTGAAAATCGTCTCCTGCTCCTCTTCAGCCAAGGAAGGAAGCATCAGGAAAGTCGCTATAATGAGTACTCTGAACATTCTTCGGATAAACTACCAGAACAAGCATGAACTGGCAAGCGGAAAACGTGAGTCGGCTCATTTTTGGCTCATTTTTTCTTCAATTCGGGATCAGCCATCAGTTCATCCAATTCTCTTCCATACAAAAAATACGGGTAGTTGTATGCCTCATCGCTGCGGTCTAATTCCCCATCATGGGGGGAGTGGCGATGAACAAACGAACTGCGTAGAAATAACCAGGCCAACTCGGGATATCGCACAAGGCAGCTGTTGTGACTTGACACCAAACCGCTCCCGTATCTCCTGCGGGGTATATTCCAGATAGTAATCCTCCCAAATAATGTCTCCGGGGTCAAAGTCTCCCTTGACAACGGATTGTGCACGGTAGCGGCGAGTGAGCTTGGTTTCGATATCCGGGGACAAGTCATACTCATCCTCACAAGTGACGCGGAGGATGATATCGCAGCTCCGGATATACTCCCGGACTTTATCCTGCGGCAGAGCCACGGCATCATCATCCCCGGCGCCGGGCCAATTATACACATACACAGTTGGCTCGAGAGAATCACAAGCGATCATCAACAGAGACAGACTTAACAGGAAGAATAAAAGTCTCATTTCCTCTTTCTAAACTTCAGGACAAGGCACATAATACCCCACAACAGAACAGCAGCAATGACCTATCGCCATTCCCCATGAGTTATTTATTTTGCTGAGACTGTAGCCGATTGAGTCTGTCTGCCCATGCGGCGGCTTCTTTTTCGTGCTGCTCGGCATCCGGGCTGTTGCGAAGGAGGTTGATCAGGCGAGCGATGGCGCGGGGGTAATCCTGCCCTGCGGCAAGACGCAGCATGCTCATCCCCTTCTCCGTATCCTGAGGCACACCATCAGCACCGGCGAGAAGCAGCTCGGCATACACCAGCTGGGCCAGAGGGTCACCGCCGCCGGAAGCGGCCTTGTACAGCTGAACAGCTTTTGCCATATCCACCGGAGCTCCGTTAGTCCCGGTCATGTACAGGTTGGCCAAGGCAGTACAGGCCTGCGGTATGCCACCCTTCTGTCCGATACGGGCGGCTTTCTCCAGCCATTGCATCCCCTCGCTGAGCGACTCCGCTTTCTGCGACAGAATGCGGCCCAGGCGATACTGAGCATCAGCAATCCCGGATTCCGCAGCAATGCGCCAGTGTTTCAGGGCTGCTTCAATGTTATGAGCAGACTCATAATCCAGCGTGCCGAGAAACCAGTGAGCTTCTTTGCTGCCCAACTCCACGGCTTTGTTGTACCACTTACGCGCAGCTGCTGCGTCCTGTTTCACACCTTTGCCGCCGTACATGTAAAGAGCCCCCATATCCATGACGGCAGGCAGCCAGTTACCCTCTGCGGCCTTGCGAGTCCATTGCAACGCACCCTCAAAGTCCGAGGCTTCGCCCTCCACATTAGGTTTCAGAAGAGCCCTGGCATGTTCATACATCTCCTGCGGGGTCTGCGGCTCTTTCCTGCCTTCTTTCTCACATGCCGACAAAATCAGAGCAACTGCCAGCACGCACCCTAATCCGAAACCTCTCTTCATACACCCATTATACGCCGCCCCTGCCGGCAATGCAAGACAAGATAGAATTTTCAGTGGGCGGCGCAATTTTTTTGCTGTAAAATCTCTGTCATCGGGGCAAAACACGC
>CAYYKC010000029.1:0-23783 GCA_964471605.1 uncultured Akkermansia sp.
GGCTCCTCGCGGACTTTCACCGCAGTGCGCATATCGCGTCGGTCGTACACAGAAGTGAAATTCTGCCCGTGCGGGCAGAATTTCACTTTTTTTTTAATTACGCCGGCGGGAGCGAGCTTTCCCGCAATGTTAATGGGAGCATCCGCTGGATTTCTCCCCGCAGCAATCGGCTTCGGGAATGGGAATCCCCAACTTCTCCAGCGTCTCCTCTGTTTCCTTCACGCCTTGGCAGTAAAAGGGTTCATCCTGAGGAGCCAGGGCACTGAGCAGGCGGCGGAACTCGCCCACGTGCTCCATCTCCTCCCGAGCGATGTCTAGCAGGACTTTGCGGGCAGCTTTATTATCTGTGGATTCCGCCAGCTGTTCATACAGCTGGATGGCTTCGTACTCTGCGGCTATCATGAAGCGGATAGCACGCACCAACTCACTGTGAGACAACTTGCGATCGGACGCAAGACCGGAGAATGCATGTGAAAAATCGGGCATAGTACCGATTTGACACAGTGGGCTAATCCCATGTGCAATAACGGATAGCGTCAGGAGCGCAGTTGCTGTTCAAACTGGCGGAATTGGATGGCATCATACAAATCCGCATCCGTCGGTTGTTCATGGCCGGCAAGGTCAGCCACGGTGCGGGCGACACGCAGGATGCGGTCAAAGGCACGAGCGGAGAGTGCCAGCTGGCTGACGGCCGAAAGCAACATTTCCTGCTGCGACGGTGTCAGCGGGCAGTATTTTCTGAGCTGCTTGCTGCTGAGGCGGGCATTGCAGGAGATTCCCGTTCCGGCATAGCGGCGGCGCTGTCGTTCCCTCGCTGCCATGACCCGTTCCAGTATGGCGGCGCTGCTCTCTCCATCCGGTTTGCTCAGCAGGTCGGCCGGATTCACCGGAGGCACCTCGATGAGAATATCAAATCGGTCCAGCAGCGGGCCGGAAATCTTCTGCCGATAGCGCGTCACTTCCGCCGGACGACAGCGGCAGGTATGCCGTGGGTCGCCCAGATAACCGCAGGGACACGGATTCATCGCCGCCACCAGCATGAACGAACAGGGAAAATCCATGGTGCCGGAGGCGCGCGATATCGTCACTACGCCACTCTCCAGCGGCTGGCGCAGCGTCTCCAGCGTGCGGCGGTTGAACTCCGGCAGCTCGTCCAGAAACAACACACCGTGATGTGCCAGCGATATTTCGCCGGGGGAGATGTTGGTCCCGCCGCCCATGAGTCCTACATCGGAAATGGTGTGGTGAGGCGAACGGAACGGACGGCGACGCAGCAAGCCACCCTCGCGGGGAAGCAGTCCGCAGACGGAGTGAATCATGCTGGTTTCCAGCGCTTCCTCATGCGAAAGCGGGGGTAGGATGGTGGGCAGCCGCCCGGCCAGCATGCTTTTTCCGCTGCCGGGAGAACCACACATCAGCAGGTTGTGCCCCCCGGCGGCGGCAATCTCCATGGCCCGGCGGGCGTAGGGCTGCCCCTTGACCTCATCAAAATCAATATCGCGAAGGGGCTTCAGATGTTCATTCTGCGGCTGACAGGGGGTAAACCGTTCCCGCTCCAGCAGCACATCCCAGGCATCGCGCAGGGTATTGACGGCATACACGCTGATTCCCTCCACCACGGAGGCCTCTGCCGCATTCTCCGGGGAAAGCATCAGATACTTGCGCCCGGCATTCCTCGCCGCCACAGCCAGCGGCAACACTCCACGAATCCCGCGCATCTGCCCATCCAGTGCCAGTTCACCCACGATACACCAATCCTCCAATCCGATGGGCACCCGACGGCGATACAGCTCCGGGACGCTATCGCTGTTCTGCTGAATCACCATTTCCAAGCCCAGTGCGATGGGAAGGTCAAAACCCGGCCCCTGTTTGCGGACATCGGCAGGCGCCAGATTCACGGTTACGAGCAGTTGCCCGGGATGGAAGAAGTTACTGTTGGAAAGGGCGGAGGTAACGCGCTGTATGCTTTCCCTCACCGCTGCATCCGGCAGACCGACAATGGTCATGCGCCCGATGTCATCCACCGGACGGGCATCCACCTCCACCTGAACCTCATAGCCCTGAATACCCGTGACGGATGCTGAATAGAGACGGGAAATCATATCCTTACTTCACGATAACTCTTGAGCCCACAGCCAGTTTCTCAAACAGAATGCTGCACGCCTCCACAGGGACACGCACACAGCCATGAGAATCCTCGTTCCGGTAGACGTTGCCCACATGCAAGCCGATAGCGCCGTTGAAACGCATCCAGTACGGCATCTCCGCCCCCTTGAACACCGTTCCCGCCGGAGCCGGATCGGACGAACTGACACCGCCCTTCACCACGCGCCCGGTCGTGGGGTCAACGAATGAGCCGTAGAGGTTGGAGCGGTATTCCTTCTCCACTTTCTGGGTGATGCGGAAAGTCCCTCTGGGTGTTTCCATTTCACCCGGCTGCCCGGAGCACAGCGGGAAATCCATGGCAATGCGCCCCTCGATATAGAGTCTGCCACGCTGTTCATTGAGCAACACCTCCACGTATGACGCTGAGGGATTATACAGATTCACGGCAGGTCCCCGCCAGATATCGCGGGAATGGCGGTAGCCGGGGCTTCGCACAAAGGCATCAAAGCCTTTGGCTACCATCTTATTGCGTGCGGCTTCCTCCAATCGGTCACCCTCGGCACGATACCAATCGGGTGTATTTTTCTGCTGACATCCCACCAGAAATAATACGCAGCTCAGGATGAAAAGGCTCCTCATATCCGATAATGTTCTATTCTGGCGGCAAACTCTTTCGGAAGAATGGCCTCGACCAGCGCATCGTTGCCGTCATATTCAGTGGAAAGAATCTTGCCGTCGCGGTGCATGAGGGCAATCGTCCGGCTGTCGGAGAGCGGGATGCGGTAGCAGCACTTGCAAACGCGGTGAGACATCATCTCCACACAGGCAGCCATCAGCCTTTCCACGCCTTCCTCGCGTAGAACGCTCATGGAAAGGCTGGGGCACTCCACCTTGGCCGAAAGAGCCTCCAGCGTCACTTCCCGCATTTCCTCCGGTATCAGGTCACACTTGTTCCAGACCACCACCATGGGTTTATCCTCTGCGCCGAGCCCGGCCAGCACCTCACAGGTAGTCTCATAGTGGCGCAGGGCATCCGGGTCGCTGGCATCCACCACCTGAATGAGAAAATCAGCCAGCACGGCCTCTTCCAACGTGGATTTGAACGCCTCCACCAGACGATGCGGCAGGTTGCGGATAAAGCCGACGGTATCCGTCAGCACCAGCGGTTGTCCATCCGGCAATTCAATCTTGCGGCTGGTGGTCTCCAGCGTGGCGAAGAGAATATCCTTTGCCAGCACCCCGGCACCGGTCACCAGATTCAGCAGCGAGGATTTTCCCGCATTGGTATAGCCCACAATGGCAGCCGTGGGAATGCCCTGGCGAATACGCTCCTTGCGCTGGGTGCCGCGCTGGCGGCGCACTACCTCCAGTTCAGCGCGGATGCTCTCGATACGCTCATGAGCCAGACGGCGGTCCACCTCAATCTGTTTCTCTCCCTCACCGCGAGCCGCCGCGCCGCCGCCTTTACCGCCGCCGGAACCGCCGCGCTGGCGGTCAAGGTGCTTCCACATGCCCGTCATACGCGGCAGAGCATACTGCATGCGAGCCAGATCCACCTGCATCACGGCCTCACGGGTGCGAGCCCGGCTGGCAAAAATATCCAGAATGACCTCTTCTCGATCAATCACGGTCACGTTAACCAGTTTTTCCCACTCACGTTGTTGGGAGGGAGAAAGCAAATTGTCGAAAATCACGCAGTCAGCGCCCAGTTCCTCGGCGCGCGCACGGATTTCCTCGGCCTTACCGATGCCACAGAGGTATTTCGCCTGCAGCTCACGAGTGAACTCCAGACGGCTTTCGACAATGCCGATACCCAGGTTGCTCACCAAATCCACCAGTTCCGCCAGCAGAGCCTCGCGCTCGCGACGCGACTCCCCGGGCAGGGCGATGCCTACCAGCAACGCCCTCTCCACCATATCCGGCTTCTCGCGTATCTCAAACGACATAAGCCTTATTCAAAGCTGCGGCTGGATGAAACCGGAACGTCGCGCAGATAATCAGAATTGTAGGAATTGCAGGCACATTCACCACAAGAGGCCAGCAGAGACACCGCCACTGCGCCGGCAATCAGATATGCTATCTTTTTCATACGGAGATATTGAACCGCATTCTCCTCTGTAAATCAAGCCTAAAACGCGTTCTTTTACTCACCTGATTAAACAGGAAAAAGCGTACCCGCTTCCCATTTCCCCGAAAGTGGAACGGAAGCAGGTACGACTCCGGAATAAATAACAGACGAAACAGTCCGGCGATCCTCACAGGCGCACGCTGATACCCTGCTCGCGGAGCCAGGCTTTCAGCTCAGGAATGAGGATTTCACCGAAGTGGAACACGCTAGCGGCCAGAGCGGCATCGGCATGGCCCAGGCGGAAAGCATCCGCAAAGTGCTCACGCGTACCGGCACCGCCGGAGGCGATGACCGGGATGGTGAGGTTGTCGCTGAGGCGAGCCAGAGCCTCATTCGGGAAGCCCTGCTTCACGCCGTCGTGATCCATGCTGGTGAAGAGGATTTCACCGGCACCGCGTTCCTGCGCCTCGCGAGCCCAATCAAAGAGATTGTATTCCGTGCGGATGCGGCCGCCGTTCAGGTAGCAGGCCCAGGTGCCGTCCTCCTCGCAGCGGGCATCAATGGCCGCCACGCAAACCTGAGAACCGAACTTGGCGGCGATGTCGTCAATGAGCTTCGGGTTGCGCAGGATGGCGGAGTTCAGGCTCACCTTGTCCGCACCGGCATCCAGCATGCGCGACACATCGTCCAGCTCATGAATACCACCGCCCACGGTAAAGGGGATGGAAACGGCCTCTGCCACGCGGGACACGACATCGACAAAAGTCTTGCGGCCCTCATGGCTGGCGGCAATATCCAGGAATACCAGCTCATCGGCCCCCTGCTCGCTATACAGGCGGGCAAAGTCCACGGGGTCACCGGCATCGCGCAGGTTCACAAAGTTCACGCCTTTGACGGTGCGACCGTCCTTCACGTCCAGACAGGGGATAATACGTTTGGCTAACATGTTGTTGATTCAGGATTGAGATTGAAGAAGTACGTTCATATCAAGGCGACCCTCATAGAAGGCCTTGCCGAAAACCACGGAGGGGATTCCCGCAGCGTCCAACGCCAGAATATCCTCCGTGCAGGAAACACCGCCGCTGGCGATGAGACGGCAGGAGGGGAACTCCTGCATGATGCTGCGGTAAAGCTCAATATTGGGACCGGAGAGCATGCCGTCGCGGCTGATATCCGTGCAGAGCACGCGAGTGACACCATGCTGCATGTAGAGAGCCACGAATTCACGCAGCGACATACCGCCGTCCTCCAGCCAGCCCTTGATGCGGATGCGACCGTCCTGAGCATCCGCGCCCACAATGAAGCGGTCAGCGCCGAAACTCTCTGCCCACTGCAGCACCGTCTCCGGCTGTGTGGCCGCCAGACTGCCCACCGTCACCATGGCAGCGCCGTGATCAAAAGCGGCGCGCAAATCAGATTCTGCCTTGATACCGCCGCCGAAATCCACAGTGAGCCCGGTCTGCGTGGTGATTTTCTCCAGCACGTCGATGTTGACGATATGGCTGGCCTTGGCTCCGTCCAAATCCACGACGTGCAGGCGGGTAAAGCCCATGGCCTCGAAGCGGCGAGCCACTTCCTCCGGGTGTTCATCGTAAATTTTCTTGGCATCGTAATCACCTTTGGAAAGGCGCACACACTTGCCGCCGATAATGTCAATGGCAGGAATCAGCTCAATCATGGCAGAGATAGATAAAGTTTCGGAGGATGCGCTCACCCACATCCCCGCTCTTTTCCGGGTGGAACTGGGTGGCATAGAAGTTACCACGCCGCATGGCAGAGCTGAACCGCACCCCGCCGTATTCCGTGGTGGCGATGCTCAGCGATGAGGCCGGCACATAATAACTGTGAACAAAATACACAAAATCGCCCTCATTCAGGCCGTCAAACAGAGGGGAACTCAGCTCCTCCACCGAATTCCAGCCCATGTGCGGCACTTTCAGATGAACCCCGGCGGGTGCGATGAATTTCTGCACCACCGTGCCGGGGAAAATGCCCAGGCAATCCACCTCCCCCTCCTCAGAATGACCGCAAAGGAGCTGCTGGCCGATGCAGATACCCAGCACGGGCTGTGTGAGGGAGGCTATCACAGCATCCAGACCGCTCTCCCGCAGGTAGGCCATAGTGGGGGCGGCACTTCCCTGTCCCGGGAAGATGACACGGTCAGCCGCGCGGATGACTGCAGGGTCATCGGTGACGCAGGGCTGTACCCCCACACGGCGAAGGGCGTTCACCACGGAGCAGATGTTGCCGGCGTTGTACTTGATGACCGCGACTTTCATGGGCTTTCTTACAGAGTTCCCTTGCTGGAGGGCAGCACCAGGTGGCGCACATCGCGAGCCACCGCCATGCGGATGGCACAGGCCAGCGCCTTGAACGTGCCCTCTATCTTGTGGTGTTCGTTATCGCCCTCAGCGGTGATGCTCAGGTTCATGAGCGCCGCATCGCTCAGGCTCTTGAAGAAATGGTAGAACATCTCCGTGGGCATGTCTCCGATGCGCTCACGCTTGTACTCTGCCTCCCACTGAAGCCAGGGGCGGCCTCCGAAATCCAGAGCCGCGCGGCACAGGCAGTCATCCATGGGCAGGCAATAACCGTAGCGGGAGATACCCAGCTTGTTGCCGATAGCTTTGCGGAGACATTCTCCGAGCGCCAGCCCCGTGTCCTCGATGGTGTGGTGCTCGTCCACATATAAGTCACCCTTCACGCGGATGGTCACGCCCATGCCGCCGTGGTGGGAAAGCTGGGCCAGCATGTGGTCAAAGAAACCCAGCCCCGTGCTGATATCACAGACACCGGGGCGATCCAGCTCCAGCTTCACATAGATATCCGTCTCGCGGGTGGTGCGTTTCACCTCCGCGCTGCGCTCTCCGGCGACCAGGATTTCCGTAATCTTTGCCCAGTCCATACCGTCCGTACCTATCTGCAGGGCCTTGCAACCGAGATTCTGCGCCAGCTGCACATCCGTGGCACGGTCGCCGATGACATAGCAGCTCTCCATGTCGTACGAACCATCCATGTAGGCTGTGAGCATCCCTGTGCCGGGTTTGCGGGTGGGGGCATTGTCCTGCGGGAAATGGCGGTCGATGAGAATGGCATCGAACTCCACGCCCTCACCCCGCAGCGTGTCCAGAATGAAGTTATGCACCGGCCAGAAGGTGTCCTCCGGGAAAGAATCGGTGCCGAGCCCGTCCTGATTGCTTACCATCACGAACTCGTAGTCGGTGAGCTCGCGGATGGTGCTCAGGGCACGGAAGGTGCCGGGCAGAAAGGAGAGTTTCTCAAAGGCATCAATCTGCTCATCCGCAGGTTCGCGGATGATGGTGCCGTCGCGGTCAATGAAAAGAGCCTTTTTCTTCATTATCAGAATTTCTTGAGAGCTTCGAGCAGTTCATCGTTTTCGGCAGGAGTGCCGATGGTGATACGCAGACAGTTCTCGCACATCATGATGCGGTGGCGATTGCGCACGATAATCCCCTGCTCCACCAGAGCGTCGTATATGCCGCAGGCATCGCTTACCCGCGCCAGGAAGAAATTGGCATCGCTGGGGTACACCTTCACACAGATGGGCAGCGCCGCCACGGCTTCCATCATACGGCTGCGTTCGGAAAGCGCTTCCTGCACCCAGGCGCGTATTTCGTCCATGTGTTCCAGACGCTCCATGGCAGCACGCTGGGTCAGGACGTTGACATTGTAGGGGTATTTCACCTTGTTGAAGAGGGCGATAATCTCCGGGTGTGCCAGAGCCATGCCCAAACGGATACCGGCAGAAGCCCATGCCTTGGAGAAGGTATTGAGGATGATGAGACGCGGATACTCCTCCAACAACGAAATGACGGACGAACCCTCCGGGGCAAAATCAATGTAGGCCTCGTCCACCACCACGATACCACGGAAAGAATCCAGCACCTTACGGATTTCCTCTATCGGCAGCAGGTTTCCCGTGGGATTGTTCGGGCTGCAGATGAAGGCCACTTTGACCACATCGCGGCAGCATTCGGCAAAGGCTGCTCCATCGAACTCGTACCCCGACTTCAGCATGAACTTGAGATAGTGTACGTTGTTGATGTCGGCGCAGACCTCATACATGCCGTAAGAGGGGTGAATGGCCGCCACACTGTCCACCCCGGGTGTACAGAAGGTGCGGAAGATGAGGTCGATGGCCTCATCGCTGCCGTTGCCCAGGAAAATGCGCTCCGGAGCCACGCCCTTATAGGCAGAAATCTTCTGCTTCAGCTCCCACTGCAGGGGATCGGGATAGCGGTTATTCGGTGCGTTGTGCGGGCATTCGTTCGCATCCAGGAACACATGAGCCGCCTTGCCCGCATATTCATCACGAGCAGAGCTGTAAGGTTTGAGTGCCAGGATATTCGGACGCACCAGGCGTTTGATTTCCGTCACGGCGGGCTCGTCAATCTCCTCCTCCGGCATGGCTGCCACGGCCTGCATACGCAGGGTCATAGCGCGGGCGTGGGCATCCAGATGCTCGGCCTCGGCCATGAGTTCCACGGTGCGGCCGATACTGCGAATGCCTCGCGGGGTGATGGTCTGCACCGTCATTTTGCGCCGGAAGCTGTCCACACACAGGCTACTGTAGGCACGCACGCATCCCATGGTCGGCAGCGTGTGGTTGGTGCCGCTGGCGTAATCGCCCGCACTTTCGCAACTGTAGTTGCCCACGAATACAGACCCGGCATTCCGCACGGAGGCTGTCAGGACACCCTCCATGGCAATGATAAGATGCTCCGGTCCGTAAGCATTGGTAAAGTCGATGCAATCCTGCTTATCCGCCAGCACAATGATGCGGCTGTTGGCAATGGATTTGGCAGCGATTTCCCTGCGGGGCAGCTCGGCAAGCTGTCGTTCCACCTCGTCTGCCACGGCTTCGGCCACGGCGGAGCTGTCGGTCACGAGCATGGCCTGGCTGTCCGGGCCGTGTTCCGCCTGGCTCAACAAGTCTGCCGCCACAAAGGCAGGAACGCAGCTTGAGTCGGCCAGCACTTCCACCTCGCTGGGACCGGCAGGCATATCAATGGCCACACCGGACAGCGATGCCAGCTGCTTGGCGGCGGTCACATAAGCATTGCCCGGGCCGAAAATCTTGTCCACTTTCGGGACGGATGCCGTGCCATAGGTCATGGCCGCAACGGCCTGTGCCCCGCCCACCTTGAAAATGCGTTTCACGCCGCAGAGGTCTGCCGCAAAGAGGATGGCGGGATTCACCTTGCCGTCCTTTCCGGGAGGTGTGCAGAGCACCACCTCCTCGCACCCGGCCACCGCTGCGGGGATAGCCAGCATGAGTACGGTGGAGAATAACGGTGCCTGACCGCCGGGCACATAGAGACCCACCCGCTGAATGGGCAACGTATGCTGTTCACAGTAGACACCGGGGGCGGTTTCACGGCTGCGGGCGGGCTCATCCAGCTGAATTTCATGAAAATCCCGTATGTTGGCATACGCCGCGCGAATAGCCGCGCGCAGCTCCTGCGACACTTCGGCGCAGGCCTCTGCCACCTCCGCAGGGGAAACGGCAAGTTCTTCCAACTCCACGCCATCAAAACGGCGGCCGTACTCACGCAGCGCGGCATCACCGTGGGCATGCACCTCATCCATGATGGGGCGCACCACATCGAAAAGTTGGGTAACATCGAATGCCGGACGGCGCACCAGCTCCGTCCACTGCTCACGCGAGGGCTCCGTAATGATGGTCATGGGGAATTTTTACAAGTCAGATTTTACAGAATCATTTTTTCGATGGGCAGCACCAGAATACCCTGTGCGCCTGCCTCTTTCAGGCGGCCGATAATATCCCAGAAGCAGGACTCATCCAGCACCGTGTGGATGCTGCACCAGTCCTCCTGAGCCAACGGCATGACCGTGGGGCTCTTGATACCGGGCAGCACATCCAGAATGCCCTGCACACACTCGCGCGGCGCATTCATCAGCACATACTTCTTGTCAGAAGCGCTCATGACCGCATCGATGCGGAAGAGCAGCTTATCCAGAATCTCACGTTTTTCGGCGCTGAGATTCTTGTTGGCAATCAGCACGGCATCACTCTCCAGCGCGACCTCCACCTCCTTGAGGTTGTTGCTCACCAATGTAGAACCGGAGCTGACGATATCGAAGATGGCATCTGCCAGACCGATACCGGTGGCAATCTCCACTGAACCGGTGATGACGTGTATGTCTGCCTGCACACCCTTGCTCTCCAGATAACGGCTCAGAATACCGGGATAGGAGGTGGCAATCCGGCGACCCTGCAACCACTCCGTGCCGGAATATTCCACATCCTTGGGCACAGCAATGGACAGGCGGCAGGAACCAAAGCCCAGATGCTTCACGATTTCGGCATCGGCGGCGCGTTCTTCAAACTCATTGAGCCCCACCACACCGATATCGGCCACACCATCGGCCACGGTTTCAGGGATATCATCGTCTCGCAGGAACAGCACCTCCACAGGGAACTTGCTCGCGGCAACCAGCAGCGTGCGGCGGGAGGAACTGACCTTGATTCCGGCTTCCTTGAGCAGTTCCATGGAGTCCTCATTCAGACGTCCCTTGGACTGCACTGCTATACGGAGTTTCATTTTATCTGGTATCTATAAAGAGTTCTTAAAACGAACAAGGACGCGTCCGCACGTCACGGATACGTCCTTGTCATCGGGGAAGCTGTTTGGAACAGCTTCCCTGGGTTAATGAGAAACCTTGGCGGCAGCCTCCTTGAGGTTCTTGCCTACTTTGAATTTCACCACGGAACGCGGAGGAATCGGCACGTTCTTGGCGGGATCCTTGGGGTTACGGCCAACCTTGGCCTTGACTTCCTTCACGGTAAAGGTGCCGAAGTTGCGCAGGACAACACGGTCGCCGTTGCCGAGAGCTTCGGTAATCAGCTCAATGGTCTTCTGAACAATGTCGAGGACGTCATTCTGCGTGAAGTCGCCATCGAGCTCAGCGCAGACCTTGTTCACCAGTTCTCTTTTAGTAATCGTATTAGCCATAACTTTTCTGCCTTTTTTCGCATGCTTGAGAAGGCGGGCGGATTATAGCCCATTTTTTGCAAATTGTCTCGCTAAATCATCGACAAAATGCCTTTTTTTGTGTCAACCGTGGGATTTTTCAGCCTTTTCAGGGGATTTTGGTTGACGAATTGCCCGGAAAAGTGGATTTTATGAACAAGAAATGGCCAATCAATGCTCCATATCCCTGTCGGCAAGCGAAGCCGCAGCGCTGGAAAAGAAACTGTCGGTGACCGCCGGGTTCAGCCGTGCTGAGCGCGCCTACGCATCTTTCTGTTTTGAAAAACAGGATGTCAATGTGGCATTCTACCCCAAAAAGGGACGTCTGCTCATTCAGGGGAAAGGGACGGAGGATTTTCTGGAGAACGTGCTGTTGCTCACCCCGGATGCCTCTGCCCCCGCCCTGGGGAAAACCCTGCCCGCGCTCGTGGACACCACCCCCCATTTCGGTGTAGACGAAAGCGGCAAGGGTGATTATTTCGGGCCGCTGGTCATCGCCGGGGTCTACAGCGATGAAAAGACGTCTCATGCACTCATGAAGCTGGGGTGTCGCGACAGCAAACAAATTGCCGATGATGCCCGCATCATGGCCATCGCTGACAAAATCAAAAAGGTGCCGGGGGTGGCATGGGAAGTGGTCTGCATAGGCCCGGCACGCTATAATGAACTGTACGCCGAAATCGGCAACCTGAACAGACTGCTGGCGTGGGGACACGCGCGGGTGATTGCCGCACTGCATGAAAAAGTGCCCGGCTGCCCGCGTGCGCTGTCCGACCAGTTTGCCAACGAATGGGTGCTGAAGCGTGCGCTGGGGCAGCGCCACATCCCCGTGCAGCTGGAGCAACGCACCAAGGCAGAAAGCGATGTAGCCGTGGCTGCGGCCTCCATTCTTGCTCGAGCGCGCTTCGTCCAATGGATGAAGCAGACGTCTGAGGCTGCCCAATGTCCCCTTCCCCTGGGCTGTGCCCCGCATGTCACCAAAGCCGCCCGCCAATTCGTTGAGAAACACGGAGCAGAGCGTCTCCGCGATGTCGCGAAGCTGCACTTCAAGGTGACGCAGCAGGTAGTGAAATGAGCTTCCCGCTCACGGCATCCACAATAAAAGCGCCCGACGGACGCTTGAAACTCGCTCTTATTGAGACGCATGAGGAGGCAGGTGCGCCTCCAGAATCTCCCTCACAATCGTGTCCTCGTCCACCAGCCGTCCCTTGCCCTCTGCGCCGCAGGCAAGCATACCGCAGGCTTCCGGTCCTATAATACGACAACCGCGATTTTCCAGGATACGAGCGTTCTCCTGCGTGGCGGGATGGTCCCACATGTCACCGTTCATGGCGGGGAATACAAGTACCGGGCCGCGATAGGCGAGGTAGAGACTTGTCAGGGCGTTGGGCGCCATACCATGAGCCATGCAGGCCATGGTGTTGGCAGAAGCGGGTACGATGGCCAGCACATCTGCTTTCTGTGCCAGCTCAATATGCACCGGCACCCAGGAGGATGTTTCATCCTCAAAAGTGCAGATGACAGGGTTGCGGGAGAGCGTCATGAGCGTGAGCGGAGTGACGAATTGTAAGGCCGCCGGAGTGCACACGCAATGAACGGTGTGCCCCAGCTTCACCAGACGGGAGGCTACCCCCGCAGCTTTATAGGCGGCGATAGAGCCACAGACTCCCAGCACGATTGTTGCCATGACGCTCTCCTTTTAATTAAACGCTATGATTATCAGCAAAGTGTGGGGTCAATCTCCACAATCATGTTGATTTCCACGGCCACGCCGAGGGGAAGACTCACCACACCCACGGCAGAGCGGGAGTGGGCGGCTTCCGGACCGAACAGCTCCACCAGCAGGTCGGAGGCACCGTTGAGCACCTTAGCCTGGTCGGTGAAATCGGGAGTGCAGTTCACAAAGCCATTTACCGCCACAATCTTTTTGAGGGGGGCAAAGCTGCCCAGCTCTCCCTCGATGACGGCCAGGCGATTCAGGATGGCAGCGGCGGCGGCTTTCTGTCCGTCTTCGATGCTTACGTCCTTGCCGAGCTTACCGTAATAGGCAGTCTCACCATTGACGGAAATCCCGCCGGAGAGGTGGAGGTAATTACCGGTGCGGATGCACTGGACATAAGATCCCACCGGCTTGGGTGCCGGATACATCTTCAGCCCCTTGGCTTCCAGAACTTCTTTATTCAGGTTCATATCGTGGTCAAAAGGAAGTTAGATTCATCAGAAATCGGTCTCACTGGGAGCAGCTGCATCCTCTGCGGGTGCATCCTCAGACTTAGTACTCTTCTTGGACTTCTTCTTGGCTTTTTTCTTTTTTTCCTTAGCTTTCTTTTCACGTGCAGACTTCTTGGCCTGCTTGACGAGATCCTTCCACTTGCCCATCACAACCGGGCAATCCTTGTAGCCGGATTCATTGTCCAGCAGCTCACCGTCCTCGGTCACGGCCACCACATTAGGCGTACCGCCGGAACCACCGGCCGGGACATCTACTTTATCGCGAGTCTCCGGGCTGACGATGGGAAAGGTCATGTCGGCATCCTCTGCCCACTTCTTAGCCTGAGCGGAATCTGCATCGCCATTGAGCATGATGAGCTCTGCTCCCTTACCTTTCATCTCTTTGTACAGAGAAATGCAGGCGGGCACCATGGCCTTGCAGGGTCCGCAACCGGAATGAGCTCGCACAAAGAAGTAGACGTACACCTTCTTCTTGGGCTTCACCTTGGTAACATACTCCACTTCCTTGAGCATATCGGATATGGAAACAGTCGGTTCTTCCTCTGCTTCATCGGAGGAATCCGTTTCTTCCGTGGCAGGAGCGGCATCCGTGTCCTGAGCAGCCAGCGGAGCAAGCGTCAAGCCGCACCAGATAAAGGCAGCACCCAGCATCATCAGTAATTTCTTCAGCATAATCTTATTTTGTTTCGGGTTATAAAAACCGTGGGCTTTTCAGCGCACGCAGTATACCGCAAAAGACATTCACGCGCAAGAGTAAATGGTAAATCCACCAGAAAAAAAGCCTTCCGTCTCTGCGGCAACAGAAACGGAAGACTGACAAGAGAGAAAGCGTCCGGATTTACTTCTGCCAGCCGCCACCCAGCTGGGTGTAGAGGGTGGGGATGCAGGCAGCGTACTGGTAACGATAGGCTGCCAGCTGGGTCTGCGCGGGGAAGAGCCCCTGCTGAGCCGTCAGCACTTCGTAGTAGCTGGAAAGCCCCTGCGTATAGCGAGCCTTGGCAAGCTTGACGCTTTCCCGGTAGGCAGCAACGGCTTCTTCCTGTTTGTTCATAATCCGGCGCAGCTTGGAACGCTGGATGAGCGTGGTGGAAATCTCCGACATGGCATTGAGCACGGTCTGCTCGTACTCTGCCTTGGCAGCCAGGAAGGCATCACGTTTCATCAGCTCGTTGGCGCGAAGTTGTCCGGCCTGGAACAGAGGGCCGGTCAGATTGGCACCGATTCCCCAGCCGTTGTGCTTGCCACGCAGAGATGATGTCAGATCAGCAGAGGCATAACCGGCCACACCCGTCAGGCTGATGCCGGGGAAATAGCTGGCGATTGCCACGCCGATGTCGGCATTGGCGGCACGCAGGTTCTGCTCTGCGGCACGGATATCCGGGCGGCGTGAAATGACCTCTGCAGGAATGCCGGCGGGCACGCTGCTGGCCTTGGCAAAGCTGCTCATGCTGCCGCTGCGCTGAATGGCACCGGGCATGCGACCGGCCAGCACGGAAAGCGTGTTTTCCATGGCGGCAATCTGGCTCTCCAGATTGGGAATCTGAGCCTCTGCGGCTGAAAGGGCAGCCTGCGCGGAGGACACCTGCAACTGGTCAGCCACACCGCCCATCGCCTGGTTGTTGAAGAGTTCCAGCGACTCCCGATAGGATTCCACGGCAGCGCGGGCAATTTCCAGCTGCTCATCCAGCATGATGAGCTGGAGGTAGCCACAGGCCACCTGACGCATGAGAGAGATACGCAGGTTGTTGAACTGCTCACCGGCTTCCAGTGCAGAAGCCTCGGCACTCTCCACTCCCTTGCGGGTCTTACCCCACAGGTCAATCTCCCAGGAGGCATTCAGTGCAGCGGAGCCGGGGGCGGAAGTCGTGCCGCCCATCTGAGCCACGGCAACACCGCCGTTCTGGTTCATTCCCTTGGAGGCAGATGCTCCATAGCCCAGCCAGGGGAACATGGGAGCGCGGGCAATCGTCACGAACCGACGAGCTGCATCAACGTTGTGCATCATGGCCGCGAGGTCGCGGTTGTTATTGAACACATCGCTGAGCAGGGACTGTAATGCAGCATCATTCAGCACCTGCTGCCAGGGGAGGTCAGCCATCGTGCTGTCGGAAACCCCGGCACCGCGGAACTCGGCAGGCACCGGCATTTCGGGAGCGAACCACTTGGGCCCGAAGGTGCAGGAGCTGACGCTCAGCGCCACCCCTGCGAGGGTCAGGATTACGGATGTTTTCATATTACAGAGATAGAAGGTTGGTTGTTAATGAAAAAGCTTATGCGGGGTCATCATTCTTGTGAGCAGCCAGATATTCGCGGGCACCCACCTCATCCGGGTCTTCGCTCAGGTCGTTCAACTTGAACTTGATTCGGAAGAGTTTCATGATGAATACATAGGAACAGGGAATCAGGAAGATGCCTACCAGGGTCACCACGCCCATGCCCACCACCACCACGGTACCGATAGCGTTACGAGCCAGCGCACCTGAACCATCGGATATCATCAACGGCACACAGCCGAGGATGAAGGCGAACGAGGTCATCAGAATGGGGCGCAAGCGCAGACGGGCAGCCGTCAATGTGGCCTCCATGAGCTCTTTGCCTCGTTCCATTTCCAGGTTGGCGAACTCAACGATAAGGATGGCGTTCTTGGCGGCAAGACCCACGAGCATGACCAGACCGACCTGTGCATACAGGTTCAACTCCAGCCCCATGAAATACAGGCCGGCATAAGCACCCAACACGGCAATCGGCACCGTCAGGAACACGGAAATCGGCAGTGTCCACTTCTCATACAGTGCCACCAGAATGAGGAAGGCGAACACGGAGGACATGGTGAAGATGGTTCCCAGTCCCACGCTCTTGCGGACCTTGTTCTCCTGGAAGCTCATATCCTGGTAGTCCATGCCAATCTTCGCAGGATCCATGGTTTCTTTATACACGTCTTCCATGGCATCCATGAGCTGCTGGGTAGAATAACCCGGCTTGGGCATGATCATCAGCTTGGCAGAGTTGTAAATGTTGTGGTGCATCACGAACTCGGTGTCAGAGATATCCTCCACATCCACCAATGCCGAAAGCGGTACGCGGTCGCCCAATGCATTGGTCACGAAGAAGCCGTCCAGCTTGTCCAAGTCCGTACGGTCGGCACCCTGAGCCTGCATGTACACCTGCCACTGCTGGCCGAAAGCGTTGAAGAAGTTCACGAAAGAGGAGCCGTTATAGGCAGCCAACACAGCGTTGGCACCGGCGATATCCACCTGCATGGTCTTGCACTTCTCCTTGTCGAGCTTAAGCATCTTCTGGGGAGTATCCGGCATCATCATGTCGATGCATACCAACACCTCCTTCCGCTGACGGGCAACCTGCTGGAATTTCTGCACCTGTTCATACAGGAACTGAACGCCCTGCCCCTCCAGATCATTAAGCACCATGGAAACACCATTGGCCGTACCCACACCGGGAATGGCCGGCGGCACCATCACCTGCGACAGGCCGTCCAAGCCGGCAGCCGCTGCTCTGGCAGAAAGGCGCTGGGCAACCTCCGCCGCTGTATCAGTACGTTCGCTCCAATCCTTGAGCTGAATGAAGGCAATACAGGCACCGGGGGTTTGGACGCTGTTGAGGATGTTGATACCGACGACATTGGTCATGTTTTTGACGGTCGGATCGCTCAACACCTGTTCAAACTTCTTATTGGCCTCATAGGCTACCTGCAGTGAGGTATCCGGCTTCATAATAAGAGCAGCCAAAAGGAAGCCCTGGTCTTCATCCGGCAGGAATGCACCCGGCACGCGGTCAGCCATCGGCTTAATCCCCACCCAGAAGAGCAACAGCAGGGGGATGGAGATGATGAGCTTGCGACAAAGGATGGAACAGATGCGCGTGTAGATGTTGGCCGTCACATCGTAGCACTTGTTGAACAGGCGCAGGAATGGATGGATGAAGACGTTGATGACCCGTGCAATACCGCTGCGCTTTGCCTTGGCCGGCTTGAGCAACAGAGCACACAGAGCCGGAGAAAGAGTCAGCGCGTTGAAGGCCGATATCAACATGGACACGGCAATGGTGATGGCAAACTGCTTGAACAGCGTGCCGCTGATACCCTCCAGCATGAGCGAGGGAAGGAACACGGCAGTCAGCACCAGTGCAATAGCAATTACCGGGCCGCTCACTTCCTGCATGGCAGCAAAGGAGGCCATACGCGGATTCAATCCCTTGTCAATGTGGTGCTGCACGGCCTCCACCACCACGATGGCATCATCCACCACCAGACCGATGGCCAACACCATTCCCAACAGAGAGATGGTGTTAAGCGAGAAGCCCAGCAGCGGGAACACACAGAAGGTGGACAGCAACGATACCGGCACGGCAATGAGCGGAATAATGGTGGCGCGGAAGTTCTGCAGGAACACATAGACTACCAAAGCAACCAGAATCACGGCTTCCAGGAAAGTCTGCTTGATTTCTTCAATGGAATAACGCACTGAGGTCGTCGTATCCAGAGCAATCTCGCTACTGATGCCTTGCGGCATGATGCTACGCTGTTTGGCCAGCACTTTCTCCAATCTGTCGACCGTATTGATGGCGTTGGAACCGGGCGATTGGAAAATCATCACGGCGGCAGAAGTCTTGCCGTTCAGTCGCCCGGCAGCCGTGTAGTTCTCCGAGCCCAGCTCCAGTTTGGCAATATCCTTCAGATAAACAATTTCATCACCAATCTGGCGCACCACGATATTCTCGAACTCAGAGGGTTCTGACAGACGCCCCTGCGTACGAATGGCAATGGTCTTTTCCTGACCATCCGGCACGGGGTCAGCGCCGATTTTACCGCCGGGGTTGGTGGTATTCTGGGCGGCAATAGCCGCGCGCACCTCATTCACAGAGATGTTGTAGTGAGCCATCAGCGCGGTATCCAGCCACACGCGGATGGCATATCGCCCTGCACCGTACACCATCACTTCACCCACGCCCGGCACACGCTTCAGCTCGTCCACCATCTTCACCTGAGCATAGTTGGCCAAATCAACGGCGTTGTAACTTCCGTCAGGAGAATAGAGGGCATAAATCATCAGCGGCAAACCGGGCTGCTGGCGAATAGTCACGCCGGAATTGAGCACCTCAGTGGGCACCTGAGAGGAAGCCTGACCATAACGCATATTGGTGAATACCTGGTCAAGGTCGGGGTCTGTCTCCGGGTTGAATACCACCTGCAGGCTGTAGACACCGTTGTTGGAGGAAACGGAGGTCATGTAATCCATACCCTGCACACCGGAGACTTCTCGCTCCAGCGGGGTACCCACGGAGTCGGCCACGGCCTTGGCATCCGCACCCGGGAATGTGGCCATGAGCTGGATGGTGCGAGGCGTAATTTCCGGGTACTGTGCCACCGGAAGGTTTGCCAGGCACACGATACCCAGCAGCGTCGTCACCACGGCAATGACCGTGGCGATTACGGGGTGTTTAATAAAAAATGCACTCATGATACGTATATTCTATTCCTCGCGCGTGAGAACTTACTCAGCCTTTGACTGAGAGGTCACAGAAGGAGCGGTAGTAGTCGGAAGCGTGTAGACGAAAGGCTCGGGAACCATCAGGTAAGCAGGCCCGGGTGCACCCATCTTCTGCTTCATCATGTTCATTTGGGCGTAGCGCTGAGCCATCTGACAGCCCTCCACAATCACCTCGGCATCCGTCACATTCTCAATACCGTGCTCTTTGAGCGTCTCGGCAATGGGTTTCACTGTACCGGTCACCACCTGCATGAGCATGGGCACTGTGGTACCATCGCCATTCGGCATCTCCAGCACCACCTCCGCACCAAGCTGTACATCAATCCCAATCGGCGTTTTATCCGGAGCCACCACATAGATATAGCGGTGGTTCATGGCAGAAAGCAAGGCGCGGGAGGGCACCAACAGGGCATCCTTCACCTCGCCTCTCTTGGCTCGCACTCGAACAGCCATCCCGGCACGAAGTTTCTGTTGCGGATTGCTCACATGACCGATAAAGTTCACCGTACCGGTGTTACGGTTCACCAGGCTGTCAATGGCAACAACGCTTCCCTTGTGTTCATACACGATATCACCCACTAACAACTCGAACTCCTGAATGGGACTCTTCAAGCCTGAGGAATCAGTATTGGTCTCCATCTCCTTGAGGGAGAGCTGTTTCTCCGGCACCACGAAATCCACGCGCATGGGATCAATGGAGTTCATCGTGGTGAGCGCCGGGCCACTGGCGGAAAGCAGATCACCAATGGAGGCGGATGAGGCAGATGCCAGCCCAGTGAACGGTGCACGGATAGTGCAGCGATTCAGGTTGATGGTGGCGTTATCCAGAGCTGCCTGAGAGAGCTGCACCTGGGCGCGGGCAGCAGCCAGAGCAGCCTCGCTGCGGCGGGCGGTCTGCAGAGCATCAGTGTACTGCTTCTCTGACACGGAACCGCTCTTCACCAACCCGGAGTAACGCTCCACGTCCTGGCGAGCCTGATCATTGGCGGCCTCGGCCTGCAAAACGCTGGCCTTTGCGGCTTCCAGGCTGGCACTTGCCTGTGCCTCAGCAGCCTTGTAACTGGAAGGGTCAATCTCGAAGAGCACATCACCCTTCCGACACAGAGAGCCATCCTTATACACTCGGCGCAACAGCTTGCCGGCCACTTCCGGACGAATCTCCGCCTGTTCCACACCGCGAAGATGACCAAACCACGTGGAGTACAAATCCACATTCTGCCGGTGCATCTTCATGGTCTTTACCAAGGCCGGCGGCATTGGCGGAAGTCCCCCGGCGGACTGTTCCTGTCCATTATCCTCGCAGGAGCTCAAGCCTAAAGCGGCCAACCCAGCGAGTGCCATCATTGCTGTATACTTATTGTCCATATTATGTCAACGTAACTTTTATTGTTCAAGAAGAGCGTCCAGCACTCGGGAAAGCATGTGATTCAACTGCACCTGTTCTTCCCGGCTCAGCGGTGAAAGAACCATTTCCTCCAATCGGCACACATTTTCTTTGGCGGCATTGTGTCGTGTTTCCAGAGCATTAGTCAGATAGACGTGTTTAACCCGTCCATCCTTGCTGTCATCAAAAGCGGTACGCACCCATCCCTTTTCCTCCAGACGCTGCAACAGCCCCTTCACCGTCGTGTGGCTTACGCACAAATGCCGCTCCAGATCACGCTGCGACACAGGCTCGCCTCTCCGGCGCTCCAGATACATCAGCACCCTGCTCTGCGCCGGTGTTATCCCCAAATCCCCCATCTCCTGCATGAAGAGACATGATGCCCGATCGGCTATCATTTTCATCAGAAAACAGGCGCTGTGTGTCTCATTCATGGTCGGCGAAATTTGGTTAGGAAGCATGCTTCACACCTGAAGCTTAATTTAGCAAATAGTTTCCAAAAGTCAAGTATAATTCTGCATCTTTTTTCGCCATTTATCAGGCACAGCGCAGCCAGCGCACAAGCGCAGAAAAAAACCAACGCGCCCTGCGGAACGAACCGCAGGACGCGTACAGAAACAACCAATGAAAGGTTTCAGCAGGCCAATCAGGCCTTAGCAGCGCGGGCTTTCTTAATCATGGAAGCCACGGTCTCAGACGGCTGAGCACCATTGGCAAGCCACTTGTCGGCCTTCTCGAGGTCGAGCGTGAAGTTTTCACCCTCAGCCATGGGGTTGTAGGTACCCAGCTGCTCAATGAAAGCACCATCGCGACGAGCGCGGCTGTCAACGACAACAATCTTGTAGAAAGGACGGTCCTTGGACCCCTGGCGGTTAAGACGAATTGCTACCATAATGTAAATTAGAGATTTTTCGGTTGTTTCCCCTCGGTTGCGGAGCTCTTCATCAGCCCACGGCAACAAGCGGGTGCCCAAAATTACCACATGCCCCCACCAATGTCAAGCACAAAGGATTATTTTTGTTAAAAATATCGAAATAAAAAGTCAAAATACTGTCTTTTCGGAGTCTTTACAGGTAAAGCTGAGCGGTGGTAGAATGGCGAGCATGAAATACCTGCTTCCCCTGCTGGCTCTGACTCTCTGCTGCTGCACCGCCGCCTCCCCGTCTCCGCAAGGAAGACGGCAACCGGCGGCTTCTCGCAACTCAAGCCGGATTGACGTGGCTGACCTTGGCCGCCGCATCTGGCAGAACGAATGTGCAGGAAGCGTGCAGGGGCTGGTTTCCTGGAATGCGGGTGAGGCATTCCCCTCGCTGGGTATCGGGCATTTCATCTGGTATCCGGCAGGAGTGAGGGAAGCCTTTGATGAAAGTTTCCCGAAGCTGGTCGCTTACGCTCGGTCGCAGGGGGTGCAGGTTCCCGCATACTTCCACGGGCCTGCTCCCTGGCCCACCAAGGCCGCTTTTGAAACCGACCGCGGCGGAAAAGCTGATGCCATGCGCCGCTGGCTGGCCAATCATGTGGAGCTGCAAACCCGCTTCATCATCCTGCGCTCCCGCGCCGCCCTGCCCGCCATGGCAAGAGCCTCCGCCACCCCGCAGGCCGTCATCGCGCGATACAAAGCCCTGGCAGCCACCACGCAGGGCATGTACTGCCTGGTAGACTACGTCAATTTCAAGGGCGAAGGTCTCAAACCGGAGGAGCGCTACAAGGGTCAGGGCTGGGGACTTCTTCAGGTTCTGGAGGAAATGCAGGCCTTCCCGCAGGGGCGCGCTGCGACAGCAGAATTCTCCCGCGCCGCCTCAGCCGTCATGCGCCGACGTGTGGCCAACTCCCCCGCCGCCCGCGGCGAGCAACGCTGGCTGGCAGGCTGGCTCAACCGCTGCGCCACCTACAAATAACCTTTCTCTGCAGCCCCGAAACAGAAAAGCCCGGAGTATTTCCCGGGCTTTTCCGTTTCGTTTTTCAACAAAGAATCAATTGGGATACAAGCTCTTGCGACCGATAGAATGGTATTCGAAACCGGCATGTACGGCATTTTCCCCATGCAACAGGTTTCGGCCGTCAAAGATAATAGGCAGCTTCATCACCTCGCGAACCTTCACCAAATTGGCCGTGGCGAACTGCTTCCACTCCGTGGCAACAATCAGCACCTCTGCATCACGGGCACACTCATACATATCGTCACAGAAATTCACAGCATATCCCTGCAACTCCCGCTCGGCGTTTTCACGCGCTTTAGGGTCACAGGCCGATACAATAGCCCCCTCATCGCACAAGCGGCGAATCAGTTTCAATGCCACAGATTCGCGCACATCATCCGTGTTCTGTTTGAAAGCAAGCCCCCATACAGCCACACGCTTCTTACGAAGCACCCAGAGCTTCTCACGGATACGATCCAGAAAGCGCTCCAGCTGAGCCGCATTGATGCGCTCCACCTCTTTGAGCAGCTCCAAGGGACTACCCAACTGCTCGGAGATATGGATAAAGCCCTTCACATCTTTCGGGAAACAGGAACCACCGTACCCCAGTCCTGCATTGAGAAAGTTACGCGAGATACGCTTATCCATCCCAATCCCCTGTGCCACCAGCTCCACATCCGCTCCGGCTTTTTCACACACGGCAGAGACTGCGTTGATATAGGATATCTTCAGCGCAAGGAATGAGTTAGCAGCATGCTTAATCAACTCGGCAGAGTGCAAATCGACCTCCACAATCGGAGCACTGAAAGGCTGGTACACGCGTTTCATCATATCCATAGCGCGCTGAGAATCCGCGCCGATGACCACGCGGTCAGGGTTCAGCAAATCACTTACTGCGCTACCCTCGCGCAGGAACTCAGGATTGGAAACGACATCCACATCCACATCGGCACCGGCATAGCGCTCAATCACCTGCGCTACCTTGCTGCCTGTACTGACCGGAACAGTTGATTTATCCACTACAATGCGATAGCCGAATTCCGGGCGAAGCACATCAGCAATCTCGTGAGACACAGCCTCGATATAGGATAAATCAACGGAGCCATCCTCATTCGGAGGAGTAGGAACGGCAATGAAGATAATATCGCACTTCTCCACAGCCATAGACAGATCTGTGGTGAATTGCAATCTTCCGGCAGACACGTTGGACACTATCATATCCTCCAAATCCGGCTCGTAAATAGGAACCCGCCCCTGCAGCAGAGACTCGACCTTGGCGGCATTATTATCCACACACACCACATTGTGTCCCACCTCGGCAAAACATGTGCCGGTGGTGAGCCCCACATAACCTGTTCCGATAATCGCAAGATTCATGAAAAGAAAAGAGTTACCCGCTCGGACATTATACACACGCATCAGGAATACTGCAAGCAAATTTCCTGCCCCCCCTTCCGATGAATTCGGACAAACACATGTGCAGGGCAAGACAGACAAGCAGGGCAAACGCATTTGAGTTGTGTCATACTCTCTGGAGATTCAGGTCGCTAA
>CAYYKC010000030.1:0-23482 GCA_964471605.1 uncultured Akkermansia sp.
AAGCGTGTTTTGCCCCGATGACAGAGATTTTACAGCAAAAAAATTGCGCCGCCAATTAGAATATTTTTATTTGTTGGAATAATTATGTTAATTATTAGCGTTGTTTCAATAAAAGAATATCCTTTATATTAACGCGAATATAACTCTACGGCCAACAAATACGATGAGCACCAGCTGGTGGAGACGATTCGAGAGGAGGTCAAGGACGGCGAGGTCATCGTGACACCGGAGACCATCACGACCTACACCCGCGATGCTGCCGGACGTGCGCTGACCACCCGCCGCGACATCGGCGCGATGACCACCACCGAGTCCACGGAGTATGATATCCTGGGGCGCGTGACCCGACAGACGGACATCCTCGGTCGTGTCACCGCCACCGCTTACAGCGAGGACGGCCTGACGACCACCACGACCACGCCCGCCGGAGCGACGAGCATTACCCTGCGCAACGTCGACGGCTCACAGAACTCCCCCTTCACAGAGCTGTCCGACAGCGTGGAATCCACGGAGCAGGGCGTATTCAGAAGTCTCTTATCTCCAATCTGTCCTATGCGGTGACGCAATGCTCGTCTGAGCAATTTTATTCTGTGCCGCAATTTGGACTTGCAAGGGCATGGGCGAACAGGTAAACTCGCCACGATATGAGTAAAGAAACGACCCCCGATCAGGACAAGCTCATGGCGCAGCGCCAGCGTGCGCTGGATGCCGCTATGCTCCAGATCCAGAAAGACTTCGGCGAAACCGCCATCATGCGTCTGGGCGACCGCAAAACCATGGAGGTGGAAGTGGTACGCACCGGCAATCTGCTTATCGACCGCGCCTTGGGCGTGGGCGGTTTCCCGCGCGGACGCATTGTAGAGGTGTTCGGCCCTGAATCCTCCGGTAAGACCACGCTTACCCTCACTGTCATTGCCCAGGCACAGAAAGCGGGCGGTCTGGCAGCTTTCATCGATGTGGAGCATGCGCTCGACCCTGCCTATGCGGCAAAATTGGGTGTGAATCTGGATGACCTGCTGGTCTCCCAGCCCAACAGCGGTGAGGAAGCCCTGCAAATCTGCGAGGCTCTCGTGCGTTCCAACGCCATTGATGTGATCGTCGTGGACTCCGTGGCTGCCCTCGTGACCCGCCAGGAGCTGGAGGGAGACATCGGCGACAGCACGGTGGGTGCCCAGGCTCGACTGATGAGTGCCGCGCTCCGCAAACTCACCTCTCTGATTGCCAAGGCTCGCACCATCTGCATCTTCACCAACCAGATTCGCGAGAAAATCGGCGTCATGTTCGGCAATCCGGAAACCACTCCCGGCGGCCGCGCCCTCAAGTTCTATGCCTCCGTGCGCTGCGATATCCGCCGCATTGGCCAGATTAAGGGAACAGACGGCTCCGTGGCCGGCAACCGCACCAAGCTCAAGGTGGTGAAGAACAAGGTGGCTCCGCCTTTCAAGGAATGCGAGTTCGACATCATGTACAATGAGGGCATCTCCTCCGTGGGCAGCCTGCTGGATTTGGCCATGGAGTTCGATATCGTGCAGAAGCGCGGCTCCTGGTTCAGCTACAACGGCAGCCAGCTTGCCCAGGGTCGCGATGGCACCAAGGAGCTGCTGCGCAACAACACGGAGCTCTACGCCGAGATTGAAGCAGCCGTTTTGGAAAAGCTCAACAATTAATAAAAATGTCGATTGACCATTGACGATTGACGAAATTAAAATCCCGATGGTCAATCAATATCCCCTGCCACCCTGCCCTGCCCCGAACAGCCCGGAGTTTCCGGCTGAATGGGCGGCAGGGTGTTTTGCTGCCCTGGGGTTGGAGGGCTGGCGCTTCGGTACAGACCGCGCCACCCGTCGTCTGGGCTGTTGCCGTCCGGCGCAGAAGCTCATCACCCTCTCCCGCCATTTTCTGGCACACTACCTCCCCCGCCATCCGGAATTGGTGCGCCGCACCTTCCTGCACGAGCTGGCACATGCCCTTGCCTGGGAGCGTCGCCGCAGCCGCGGTCACGGCAGTGTCTGGAGGCATTACTGCGCCACCCTGGGTATCCCGGATGAGCGTGCGACCACCCGCTGCGAGGATTTTGCCCCGGCGCGTCCGCCGCGTCCTGCCCGCTATGCTCTGGTTCACGATACCACCGGCGAGGTATACCGCACCTATGTTTCGCGCCCCCGGCGGCTGCCTTCTCGCCTGAAGCATTGCTATATCCCGGGCAAAAAGGATGAAACCCTCGGTCATCTGGTCATCAGAACATTGCCCGGACAGCAATGATTGACTTTTGAGTCATGATACCTGCAAATCTATACGTTGTATTGCAGGTATTTTTCTGTTAGGATGCCCGCATGGACGCAAATGTAAAGATATTTACCGATGAGATTGATGAGAAGTCTCAGGCGCAGATTGCGCGATTGGTGGCACAGCCTGCCTTCTCGCAGGCAAAGGTTCGTATCATGCCGGATGTGCATGCCGGGATGGGCTGTGTGATTGGATTCACGGCGGATTTGGGTGACAAGGTGATTCCCAACATCGTGGGTGTGGATATCGGCTGCGGCATGTACACGCTCTGTCTGGGAAAGAAGAAGCCGGACTTACCTGCGCTGGATGAGGTGATGCACCGCAACATTCCGGGCGGAATGCACGCGCACCGCGATATTGTGGAGGAGTTCCCGGAGATGGAGGCACTGCGCTGCTTCAGAAAGCTGAAGAATGTGCCGCACCTGCGCCGAAGCCTCGGTTCGCTGGGTGGTGGTAACCACTTTGTGGAGGTGGACGTGGATTCGGAGGGTAACTACTACCTCATCCTCCATTCCGGATCGCGAAATCTCGGCCACCAGGTCTGCGAGATTTACCAGAACCGGGCAATAGAGTCCCACACCTCATCTAAGGAACTGCGCGAGCAGTGCCATGCCCTCGCCATGCAGCTGCGGGAAGAGGGGCGAGAGAAAGAAATCTCCGAGGCTATCAAGGTGCTGCGAGCGTCTGCCACCGATGGCGGAAATCTGATTCCGCCCGCCCTCTGTTACCTGGAGGGTGAGGGACGTCTGGATTACCTGCACGACATGGCTATCTGCCAGCGTTTTGCCCTGCGAAACCGCGAACTCATGGCAGAAATCATCATCAGTCGACTCGGACTGCTGGCGCATGATGCCTTCCACACCACGCACAACTACATCGACCATGAGAGCAACATCGTCCGCAAGGGCGCTATCTCTGCCCGTCTGGGTGAGCGCCTCCTCATTCCTATCAACATGCGCGACGGCTGCATCCTGGGTACCGGTAAGGGCAACGATGACTGGAACCAGAGCGCCCCGCACGGAGCAGGCCGTATCATGAGCCGTACGGCGGCAATGGAAAACCTCTCACTGGAGGAATTTCAACGCCAGATGGAGGGAATCTACACCACCTCCGTGAGCAGCAAGACCCTGGACGAAGCCCCCATGGCCTACAAGGGACTGGATGCCATCCTCGGCCATATCGACCCTACGGTAGAGGTGAATGATATCCTGAAACCCATCTACAACTTCAAGGCAGAGGAAACCCCCACCGGTTACCGCCGCCGCGACCGCAGACGCGAGAAAGCCCTCTGACACTACCCTGCTGAGCAGCGGCGGCCGTGTCTCGGCGTTCATCACCCCCGCCGCTGTTCAGCCATAAAAAACAGCCGCCTCCCGGAGCTTCTTCGGGAGGCGAACTGTTTATTCACATTCGCGGCAAAGTGCCGTGGCATCTGCCACGGGTGTGAGCCACTTCTCACGGCGCAGCCAGGTGCGCTGGCGCTTGGCGTACTGTCGCGTGGCCAGAGCAATGGCAGCGGCCAAATCAGCGCGGGAGATGCGCCCGGCCAGATATTCCAACACCTGAGGCAGACCCAGGGTCTTCGCAGCAGTCGGAGAGAGGGTGGAGGAGTCGAGGGCGGCCACTTCCTCAATGGCTCCCTCCTGCAACATGCGCTCAGCACGGGCGGCAATGCGGGCATCCAGCTCTTCCACATCGCGGGTGATGACATATCCCCTGCCGATGGGCTGCTGCCAGTTGTTGCGCCAGTAGGAAAGCGGTTTTCCACCCAGCAGGACTATCTCCAGATTGCGTTCCACATAGCGCGTGTTCTGCAAATTCGTGGCGGCGGCTCCCTCCGGGTCTGCCTCCTGCAGGCGGCGCACCAGTTCCTCCGGCGGCAGCTTGCTCAGCTCTGCCCGCAGGGCCGGGTCGCTCGGCGGTGCCGGGGATATGCCGTGGGAGATGAATTTGACGTACAAGCCGGAACCACCGGTAATGATGGGGCGTTTTCCGGCTTCCTGCAAGCGCCGGATGCACTCCCCTGCCCGCCGGGCATGCGTAGCGGCATCATTTTCTTCCGTGGGATTCAGAAAGCCGACCAGATGGTGGGGGATGCGGGATAATTCCTCCTGTGTGGGAGCAGCGGTGATGATGGGCATGCCTCGGTAGACCTGGTAGGCATCCGCGCTGATGATTTCGGCATTACCCAGCTTTTCTGCCAGCTCAACCGCCGCTGCGCTCTTACCGCTTCCGGTGGGACCCAGTACAAAAATGGGTTCTGTATCAGGATTCTTCATCGGGGGTATTTGGATGAAGGACCGTAGGCGTTACCGCCGCGTTGGGTATCCTGAAAGTGGGAAACGATGATGCGGCAGCTCACGGCGATGGGTATCAGGCACAGGAGGGCATATGTCACGGCAAATGCCGTGGTACCCTGTTCCAGTAAAAAGATGGCAAAGAGAGGGGCCAGAAAGCTCAATACGCCCCCGGGTATCCAGACTCCGCTTGCTCCTATATCATGCAGACGGCGTACAGAAACGCTGATGTAGGGTATCATCATCAGCCCGGTCGATACCAATATCAGCACTCCCAGGTATAACATTTCAATACCCCCCTCCGAAGTCGGATTCCATCCCGTCAGCCAAGGCATGAGCGGACCTATTATGCCGTATAATGCGTACAGGATGACATTCTCAAACAGTACGAAGCTCCAGTATTCCATGCGGGTAGCCCGCCCGCGCAGGGTAAAGCTCTTTTTCATGGAAAAGACAAAATGTTTCCACAGATTCGCCCGCTCCTCCGGCGGCAGAGCCATTTCATAGCCGCAATGCGGGCAACGCGCCGGCATGATGAATCCGGTGATGTCCTTTCTGCAGGAGGGACAGGCTCCCATGGAGCTGTTCTCTACGGCCGCGAGTATTTCCGCCATCTCCGGCACGGAGGACAGGGGAACCCACTCGCTGTTTCCCTCCGGCAGTACGAAGGACTCCGGCAGCAGAGCCTCCGAGCGAATGGCTGCTCTCATCTGCTCTTCCGTCAGGGGTCCAACCGGCTGGCGATAGCTGTTCAGGTAATGATAGGTCATAGGTCAGGCATGGGGATATTTGGATGAAGGTCCGTATTTGTTTGCGCCGCGTTGGCTGTCGATACAGGCTACAATGAGTATACCTATCGAAACCAGTTGCGACAGTATCGATATGATGGAATTTACCCATATCATCCCACGGGGTAAACCCAGGGGAGTGTTCGAATTTTCTTTTCCCTCCTCCCATTTTTCAGCACGATACCGCGCGGAGCGAACCTCTCTGCGGGAAATGACCCTAACTTCGCCCTCCCCTTCAGGAAACTTGATTTCCGGATGCTTTTTCCGCAATTCTTCCAGGCTCATGACTTCATCCGTGTTGCTCACCTTGCGCTCCACCGGAATATCAGACCACATCATCTTCGAGTATGCCATATAGCATTGGCTATACACCATCATAGCAAAGGGAATCATCACCCACCAGCCGCTCAGACCGATATCGTGCAGACGGCGTACGAGAAGCGGATACATGAGTAAGACTCCTGCCCCGACAATGAAATAAAAAATGTAGAACCAATCCGCAGGCAATGTCATCGAGGTAATGCAGCCGAACATCGACGATATACCCGACAGTATTATCAGCAACAGCAATATCAATATGCCAAAAAGACAAAAAGACCAGTATTCCTTGCGCTGGCTACGTCCGCGAAAGCTCAGCAGACGCCGCAGTGCCAGACAGAAAAAGCTCCACATGGAACGATCGACAGGTGCCTGTGCTGCTCCGCAAGAGGGACAGGAGGTAGGCAGGACATATCCCTCCTGCTCTGCTCCGCAGTAGACACAGCTTCCAAGTTTCCCGGAGGAAGGAGGGGGTGGCACAGGTATGGACTGAGGTTGATTCAACCATCCCTGCTCTGATAAAGGTCGCCAGTCTTTCTCCCCCTCCGCTGCACAAAGGGTATCAGCCTGAATTGTGCCACTAAGCACAAGGGAACTCAACTGTGTGACGGTATAGGGACCGCAGATGTTGCGGGACTCATCCAGATAGTAGTATTTCATGACTCGGGGTCGGGTATTTGTTCAGCGGGATTCTTCCTTGATGGCAGGAAACCGGGTACAAGAAGAAGCAGAAGAAAGATTCCGTTGCTTTTGGTCAGCACATTCAGACAAAAAAGTACCGCTTTCCTGTCCTCCCACACCGGGTCAACAATGCGATGATACATCTGCAACAATTCTCTTTTCTCACGCTCCTGCAAACGAGCCAGGGCTTCCTGTCGTGTCGGAGTATCATGCACAAGTTCCTGATGCACCCGCTCCTTTTCCCGGTCAATTTCATCGATGATGGGTTGGGCGGCACTCAGGGACTGTACCATGATGGGAAAGCCCAGGTGGATAAATAGAGCCAAATTCAGCAACAGGCTCAACAGAACCTGCCATGACCAGGAGGGCTTTAATCCGGCATCGCGCAGTCGCCGCGTCAGCATCAGAAAGAACGGTGACAGTGCTGCTCCCACCACCAGCACGGCAAACAACGCCATCAATATCGGTATGTACTCTGCACCGTTCAGATGATAGGCAATACCAGCCACCACCCCACCCAGACACAGCAGAAAAGCCGCCGCCAGACACAGGGGTATCGTGCCCAGCAACCAAGCCCAGTACTCCAACCTCCCTGCCCTGCCCCGCGGGCTGTACCAGCAGGTGGCGAATTCTGAGCGCGAAGGCAGGGTGTCGGGCATGGTCAGATTTATCCCCGAGGATATTTGATGCTGGGTCCGTACTTGTCCGGGCCGCGTTTGCTATCGATGAAACCAATCACCAGCGCCGCCAGACCGGCCAGCGTGGAGAATATATTACTCAGACCGGACAAAAGCATCAGAGAGGAATCCTGAGGATTCTTGTATAGCACATTCAATTGTTTCTCTATGTTGCGTTCCAATTCCTTCCGTGCCAGAATCGCATCTACCCCGCGCTTTTTCATGATTTCCTGCGCCAACGCTTTATCGCCTTTGTCCCGAGCTTCCTTGGCCAGACGTGTAGCTGCCTCACCGGCTGCTGTTTCATTCTGAATGTATGTTTCTGTTATGGGAACAATGGTCGCCTGACTTTTTTCGCCAAAATCCTGCATCAACGGAATAATCAGACACATACTCCCGATAGAAATGGCCAGTATCAGCGCTCCCCACCAGGCAGATAAGCCCAAATCATGGAATCGTCGGCCATACAGGAAAAACCAGGGAATACAATAGATGGCATACATCATTACTATGTACATGCCCACGCTCGGCCATATCTGCATGAATTTCTCAAAATCAAAATCAGCATTAAACAACTCCATGCACATATAACTAAT
The DNA here is from genome assembly GCA_964471605.1 of uncultured Akkermansia sp. GTDB lineage: Bacteria > Verrucomicrobiota > Verrucomicrobiia > Verrucomicrobiales > Akkermansiaceae > Akkermansia. The sequence goes on from CAYYKC010000030.1 coordinate 7,644, forward strand.
GCCGCCCAAAAGCAGGAATATCCACAGAAAAGTAATCGGTATCATGGCCACACTGAATGCCCAATACTCCTTGCGTGTGGCGCGTCCGCGAAGGCTGAACATCCGCCGACACGAGTGCATCATATACGCCCAGAAACTATCGCTCGACGGACGCAGGAGATACCCGCAGGAGGGACACCGATGCGGCACGGTCCATCCGGTCAGCTCATGAGAACACTTGGGGCATGGTCCCGGCTCTACACCAACACCCCCACGGGCAAATCCGACCGACTCCCCTGCCCCGGTCACAATCTGACCATTCTGTACCCAGGGCTGCTCACTGAGGGGTTTCCAATTGGAATCTCCGGCCAATGCCACCTTGGTCTCCTGCGTTACAGCACCGGACAGCAGTAAGGCCGCCATTTGTTCGATGGTAAAGGGTCCCTGGGGCTTGTTGGAATCATTCAGATAGTAGTATTGTGCACTTCCCATAAATGTTGGGTTATTATCCTATCTCATCCCCATCATGTCAAGCTATCAGTCTGACACTTTGCAAAAGAAACACCGCTGTGCCGTCGGTGGTATGAGAAGCCACGTTCCCATTAATCAGGTGGGTGCGGAGTGGGGGTCGCTGAGGTATCCATTGGACGGAACATAAAACCCCTCGTACTTGATGCCCCTTATATATTTACATCGGTCCGGGCCTTATTGTACCACGCGTCACGAGCACAGCAGCTGGTTCTTTATATACCATACTCCCCTGCCCGTTGCAAGTATATTCTGACTCATCTTTTATAACTATTGGATTTCATTTGTTCCATGTGGAACATCCGCTTTTTTATCATATAAAAAAGACTCATAATCCAATCATTAAGACACACACCTACGCGCGCGCAAGCGCGATATTATTTGACAAAAGTGAGATAAATGTGTATAACTGCCGCAGACACATGACGATACCTCAGATATTAACGAAACAACTGTCGGCAGCCCTCAGCACCGTACTGGGTGATGCGCTGCCGGAGGGATTCATCCCTGCCGTGACTGCGTCGCAGGATTTACGCTTTGGTGACTACCAGAGCAATGCCGCCATGATGCTGGCCAAACAGGTACGCACCAACCCCCGCGCTCTCGCCACTCAGGTGGTGGAAGCTTTCGGTGATTCCGAAGCTGCAACGCTTGAAATTGCCGGTCCCGGCTTCATCAATTTCCGCATCCGCCCGGAATTCTTTGCCTCCATGACAGAAGCCATGATGAATGATGAACGTCTGGGTGTGGCCGTGACAAAACAACCTAAAACACTGGTCATCGACTTTTCTGCCCCGAATGTTGCCAAGCCCATGCACGTGGGTCATATCCGCTCCACCATCATTGGTGATACACTCGGTCGACTCGCCCGCTTCCTGGGTCATACGGTCATCACAGATAATCACATCGGCGACTGGGGAACTCAGTTCGGCATGATTCTCTGGGGATGGAAGAATATCCTGAATCAGGATGAGCTGGCCAAAGACCCCATCGAAGCATTGCTGGCTGTCTATAAAGAGGTAAATACCCGCTGTAAGGAAGATACTTCCCTGCTCCCCGTCTGCAAGGCTGAACTGGTCAAACTTCAGAGCGGCGATGAGGAGAATCTGAGCATCTGGAAACGCTGCATCGAAGTCACGAAGATTGGTCTGGAAAAGATTTACAATCAATTGGATATATCATTCGATTACTGGTTGGGCGAAAGTGCTTATAATGATGCTCTCGCCCCGCTGGTGGATGACCTCATTGCCAAGGGTATTGCCCGCGAAAGCGATGGTGCCATCTGTGTCTTCTCCGATGGTTTCCACAAGCCTCAGAATGACCCCTTCCTCGTGCAGAAAGACGGCGAATGGGTACCCGTGCCGGCTATCATCCGCAAGGCCGACGGCGGCTTCCTCTATGCCACTACCGACCTCGCCACACTGGATTATCGCACTACCCATTTCAACGCTGATTCCATCTGGTATGTGGTGGGTGCTCCGCAGGAAAAACACTTCAAGCAGATATTCGATATCGAGCGTATGCGCGGGGTGAGCGGCGACTTCCGTCACGTTGCCTTCGGCTCCATTCTGGGTAAGGACAGACGCCCCTTCAAGACACGTTCCGGGGATACTGTGAGCTTGCAGGATGTCATTGACGAGGCCGTTACCCGCGCCGCCAAGGTCATTGAAGAAAAGAGCCCGGATATGCCGGAGGACGAAAAAGCCGCCGTTTCTCAGGCTGTCGGTATAGGTGCTATCAAGTTTGCGGAGCTCTCTCAGAACCGCATGAGCGACTATATTTTCGACTGGGATAAGATGCTCGCCCTCACCGGCGATACCGCTCCTTATCTCCAGAATTCCTACGTCCGAGTTCGTTCCATCTTCCGTAAAATTGATACACAATTCGTTAAGCCTGAATCGCTTACATTAGAACAAGATGCCGAGATTCATCTGGCGCGTATGCTTGTCAGATACGGCGAGGTAGTGCCCTCCACACTCGATGATTGCCGACCCAATCTACTGGCTTCCTACCTGTATGATTTGGCCCGCGCTTTCCATAGTTTCTATGAAGCCTGCCCTGTTCTGAAGAGCGAAGGTGCTACACGAGAAACTCGTCTGGCCCTCTGTGACCTGACTGCTTCCGTCCTCAAACATGGTATGGGTCTCTTTGGTATTACCATGCCGGAAAGAATGTAAATATGAAAACAAAACAGCTGTTCCACATGGAACAAAAGCTTGTCATTCTCTGCGCCGTTTCAGCCATTCTGGCTGGCGGCGCAGAGCCGCTTTATGGTAAGGAACATAATGATGTCCCCTGCCCTGCTCTTCAACAGAATGAAGAGAAAGCAGTAGAAGAAATCGTTCTAGCCACGGAGAACAACGAGGCTGCAAGAATAATTAATCTGGCATTACAGGATACATTGCTCGGATACGACTCACGCGCACGCGCGCATTATATCAGAGCATTGAATCTGGAGCCTCAATCCGCCATCGCTCTCTGTGGACTGATGCTGCTGGAGCAATCGGACAGAAACCAATATGCAAAGCAACTTCAGCAGCTGACCGCCATCATCAATTCACCGGATTTTCTGGCGACTCCTGAAGAGCTGTTCTACATAGAAACATTTCTGAAAATCATTTCCGGTGATGCCAGCGGTGCCGCAAATGATTTTGCCAAGCGCGCCGAGCGTTATCGTGCGGATATACCGGCGGCTTGTTGGGCTGTTTCACTTTACCACTCCATTGGCGATGAAGAAAAAGCTCTCTCCTTAGCGAAACATTTATACGAGAAACAAGCTGACAACATTCTTTGTCAATACCTGCATTGCCTGGTTTACGAAAATCATCAAGAAGTTCCTGAAGCTATTGTCAGCTTATCATGTGAAACATGCAACGCATGGAATCATCATCCCATGGTCGTTCATTTGGCAGGACACCTGATGTTCAGGAATCACATGTATACGGAGGCAAAAGATTTTTTCCACTTGGAACGAAAACGCATCCGTGATGACTGCAGATCTTTCGCTCTCGACGCAAGCGATGCTTTTGAGTTGCATCGTGCCGGACTGTACGAATACGCCGCCGCGTTGCAGAGCGGCAGTCACACTTTCCACATGGAACTCCTCCACGAACGCAGATTGGAAAACGAAATTCAAAATCGCGGTGATGTCCTCTATCGCTGGGAGGTCATGACTCAGCCCATGCGCGAATTGGTCATGCGCACGACACCACCCTCCGCAAAAGAAGTTCGTCAGGCATCTCTGCTTGCTGTTCCACATGAAACAATTTTGGACGATGATTTGTGCCATCATTTTTCCGAGTGCCTCAAATCCGTTCTACAGCTTCGTGTGCTGGTGGACAGTAAAAGAATGAATAAAGCAAACAAAGTTCTGGAAAAGGCAGAACAGTCATATATACGACTTCGCGATTCTCGCGATAGCATTTCCATGAAGAGCATGAGCTACATGATTTGTTATATGCGTGCACTTGATTGTGCTGAAACATCGTTGAATATTGCTCGCTCTCTTGTTTTCAAAGATTCTGTTTCCATGTGGAACAAAAAGGTTCAGGAGTCTCTTCTTCATCAAAAGCAATTTCGTATGCTCCCGCCCATGCTTGTGCCTATAGGTTCGTCCAAGTAAGGAGCAGGGCAGGGGAGTTTCCCCATTCAGTCCTCCGAGCATGATTGCTACGGAGGACTTTTTTGTTCCATGTGGAACAATCAACTTTAGCGAAATATCATAATTTATCAACTATTTCTTTTTCACAAAAATCAATTGACGCGAAAGCGTCTATATGTTATATTCCTAATATGAAAACCAATATGTTACGGTTGCTGTTAATGGTCGGATGCATGGTAGGTGTAGTTGGCACTTTGAATTCATGTGCCTATACACAATTCAATAAACAGATTACGGAAAAGGCCACGGTATACAATGGGTTTGCTGTGGAATTGCCTCTTAGTCTCTATTCTTCTCAAGGCGGCTGGTTTGTCAAGGTACGCAAACTTGAGGTACAGAAAATCAAACCCTTTGTGCACGACAATATTATGCTGACGGATAAGAATACAGAAGCGCTCGGTACACCGAAGCATATTTCTTATTATACTGAATATCAATATGTTAAGATATCAAATGGCACAGCGGCGGTGCTTCAGAGAGCCGATGGATATGCCACTCTGGAAACATTGTGCGATGAGCTGAAAGGCGGCTATGCACAGGGCTGCGTATCTGAGCTACCTGACAGCATCCAGCACCGGGTCTATGCTCAAATCAAAACAGAGCAGGGGAATATAGCCTATGTGACCGCTGACGGTCAACCCATACGCAAGCCCGGCATGGGCACCAAAGTGCTCAGCAAAGCGGCACTCGTGTGCGTTGATGTTCCGGGCACGGTAATCTATAATGTTTCGATGCCCATAATGGCTCCCTATATCTTTTTCCGTGATTTTCTGAGCGACAAGAGCTCTATTAGTAATATAAATGATTGATTATAAATATATTATATTAGTTATTAACAAAATACGGTGAATAAGTCTGTTAATAACCGGTGAATAGACAGGTGAATAACTATTATTCACAATCGGAAGTTGGGTTATGCACCGGGTTGTACACAGAAAGATAGATTTTTAATGTACTGAAAGTGAAATCATTGGATAAGTTGTTAGACTTATTCACAAGACTGATGATGATGAATTTAAATTTCAAGTATTCATTAGTCATCAGTCCGGACAGAGCAGGGAGCTAATAAGTGCTCCTCTTGACAGATAGCCGCAAGATGATAGAATGGACTCATGGATGACTTATCTCCCAATCACGATTATCTCTGGATGATGCGAGCCGTTGAGCTTGCGCGTCGAGGTGTAGGAACAACCAGCCCCAATCCGCCGGTGGGAGCTGTCATTGTTCGCGATGGCTTCCTTCTGGGAGAAGGACATCATGAAATAGCCGGTGAGTTGCATGCAGAGCGCCGTGCTATTGATAATGCGCGTTGGAAAGGCAATGGGCAATGGCTGAAAGGCTCTACCATCTATGTGACTCTGGAGCCCTGCTCCAGCTACGGTCGTACGCCGCCCTGCACAGAGGCTATCATCGAGGCCGGTATCAGTCGCGTGGTATATGGGGCCGTTGATCCGGATGAACGGCATCGGGGCAGGGCAGATGATATCCTGCGTGCGCATGGAATCGAAGTGGAGCATGGCGTCTGTGGTGAAGTGTGTGAGATATTGGTACGTCCCTGGGCCTGGTCGGTGAAGAATCGGCGTCCCTGGGTGCTGGCAAAGGTGGCCACAACGATGGACGGTCGCATGACGCGTCGCGACGATCGCTGGCTGTCCAGCCCGAAGGCGCTGCGCAATGCACACCAGCTGCGGGCAGAGAGTGATGCCATTCTGGTGGGTGGCGGTACAGTGCGAATGGATGATCCGGCGCTGACGATACGTACACCGCTGCAGGCACCTTCACCGCGCAAGAAACAGCCCTACCGCATTGTGATGACGCGTGACCGCAACAGCATACCGAACGATTGCCAGTTGCTGACGGATGAGTACGCAGATCGAACGATTATTCTGGAGCAGGTGTCTGACCTGAAGGTGATGCTGGAAGAGCTGTACAGCCAATACGGCATCGTGAATCTGCTGCTGGAATGCGGTGGTCAGTTGCTCCGTCATTTCCTGGAGGAGGGACTCGTCAATGAGTGGGTGCAGGATATTGCGCCTATTCTGGGCGGCGGTCCTGCTCCCATGGTGCCGGGTGGCTATCTGAAACACGAGTGCAAGTTCCGTGAAGAGGAGATTCTGGCCTGCGAACCTGACATCATCCTGAGAGGAATACTGGAATGAAATACTGGCGATGGTATGTGAGACTCTTCATCCTGCTGATCATGGGCGCAGCCGCGCTGTATGCCTGCTTTGTGGAGCGGGAATGGATAGAGGTCACACACCATCGCCTGAATCTGCCGGAATGGCAGGGCAGGGTGGCACGGCTGGCTGTGCTGAGTGATTTGCATGTACGCCCTGAGGATGAGGATTACCTCCGGCGCATTGTGGAGCGCACGCTGGCAGAGAAACCCGATGCGGTGGTGCTGCTGGGGGATTATTTGAACGGTATTCGGGATGATGATAGTATTTCCCCGGAGAAGCTGGAGGAAATTCTGCGCCCTCTCACAGCCGTTCCTTGTTTTGCCGTGCTGGGTAATCATGATTACTGGTATGGGGCGCGCAAGTTGCGAAAGATGTTCAAAAGGCTGAACATACCGTTGTTGGAGGGCAAAAAACAGGAATTGCTTGCCGGAGGAGCCCCCATCACCATCGCCGGGATGCGCTGTGCTTTCACCTACCGATACCCCGGTGCCGTTTCTCAACCGGAAACGGGTAAGCCCTTTATCCTGCTGACCCATTCGCCGGCAGGAGTGAAATTTGCTCCTGCCGGAACGACGATAACCCTTTCCGGCCACACTCACGGCGGGCAGATTCGTCTGCCTTTCTACGGGGCATTAGTCATGCCGGACAGGGATGTTGACCGCAAAAAGTCTGCCGGGTACCATGAGGAAAAGGGAAAGGCTTTCTATGTAAGCCGCGGGCTGGGCACCAGCCAACTGCCGCTGCGTTTCTGCTGTCGTCCGGAGATATTGATGTTGGAGCTGGTTGGCTTTCCCGCACTTTCTGAAGAGAAGGAATAGTACTGACATGGTACTTGCCAGAGGTAAAGGCTTATGATAGAATGCGCGACCGTGAAATCGCTCGTGCAACAGGTTGTGGTGCTGCTGGCAGTATTGATTACGGCAGGATGTTATCCTGCCCAGGTTCAATATCCTTATACTGTGGCGGTCACCAAAAAACGTGTCACGCTCAAGGATAATCTGCTGGCTCTGCTGCCTGCGGCTCAGCAGAAAGAACAGGCCGCGCAGGAGGAAGCCCGCTGGCTGGCTGATACCGCCTACAAGGCGGCTGCCGGTATTTCGCGCGTGAATGGTTCCTGGTTCCCCGGCTGGGCAGGCAATGCCCTCATCAATGCCCGGCTGCAGGATCGCGGGCTCTGTTGGCACTACCAGCATGATATGTATCGCGAGTTGAGGAGGCGGCCATTAGATTACTTCCGTCTGGGCTGCTGCGTGCGTGATGCCACCCGTGCTTCCGAGCATAATTGCCTGTATATTGCCGCCCGGGATGCAGAATGGCCGAATGCCTGGGTGCTGGATGCCTGGATGTGGAACGGCCGATTGAAAGTGAACGATGCCCGGAAGCTGAATACGCGTCGTTGGACGGATTCGCCCTCCGTATGCCGCACGCAGTCCATCTGCTACCCGGAGGGACACACCTGGCCCATGGAGCATTGGAGCGTGCTGCGCTCTGTGGACGGCGATTACGAGGGGTACTGGATGGAAGAAACGCGGCGTTCCTCGCAGTATCAGCGCATGTATGACAATATCCTGAAGGGCAGGGAAGAGCACCCCGGCTCACTCACCAATTACTGACAGATGAACTTCGGCATGACAGGAAGATTGCTCGTGATGTTATCGGCACTCGTGCTGATGGCCTGCCAGACGGCACCGCCGCCGGAATATGCCTCCACCCCGCCCATCATCGAAAAGCGCGCGGAGCTGCGGCAACAAATGCTCCGCCTGCTGCCTGCTGAAGAGCAGATTGAAGCCGCCGCACAGGAAGAAGCCCGCTGGCTGGCCGATACCGCCTACAAGGCCGGCGCCGCCATTGCCCGCTACAACGACCCCGTTTTCATGGCCTGGATGAACAACCGCATGGTGAACTCCATGTGGAATTTCAGTGAGCGCGGCCTCTGCTGGCATTACCAGCACGACATGTACCGCGAGCTGCGCCGCCGGGCTCTGCACTATTTCCGTATAGGCTGCTGTGTCAGAGACAAAGGCGATGGCTCCGAACACCACTGCGTCTACGTCTCCGCTGCCAACGGTGCCTGGCCGGACAGCATCATCCTGGACCCCTGGATTTGGAATGGTCGGCTGGAAGTGCTGGTGAACGGAAATTTCCCCTTGGACCGCTGGGAAGATGAGCCCGGTATCCTCCCCTTCCTGCAAAGCGTCTACCCGGAGCGCCATTTACAGCCCTTTGAGCACTGGGCGCGTGTGAAAGACGGCAGCGGTTTCCGGGGCTATGTGAGCAGTTTCACGGAAGAGGGCAAAAACAGTCGTCAGGGCAAGCTCATGCAGCAGCGCATCCGCCGGGGCATGCAGCAGCGCGGCGGAAAGCTCTATAACTATTGAGACAACGACGTCCGGGCAGTTAACTGGTAGAAAAAAACGCAGATAATTGCATATTAGTCTTGCAATTTAGGCTCATTTATGGCATATATCTGCAAGTTTACACCAATCATGCCTAAAGACACGTCTATCAAGAAGATTCTCGTCGTTGGCTCCGGTCCCATCGTGATCGGACAGGGTTGCGAATTTGACTACTCCGGCACCCAGGCCTGCAAGGCCCTTCGCGAGGAAGGATACGAGGTTGTACTTGTCAACTCCAACCCCGCCACCATCATGACGGATCCGGAGACGGCACCACGCACCTACATTGAGCCCATTACTCCCGAATATGTGGAGAAAATCATCGCCCGGGAACGTCCGGATGCCATGTTGCCCACCCTCGGTGGACAGACTGCTCTCAACTGCGCCATGGAGCTGCACCGCCGCGGTGTTCTGGAGAAATACGGCGTGCGCATGATTGGCGCCAATGCCGAAGCTATCGAAAAGGGTGAGGACCGCCAGCGCTTCAAGGATGCCATGGTCAAAATCGGCCTGGACGTGCCCGCCAGCGGCGTGGCCCACAACATGACCGAGGCTTGGGATATTGCAAAAAACGTCATTGGCAATTATCCGATGATTATACGTCCGGCGTTCACCCTGGGCGGCAGCGGTGGCGGTATCGCCTATAACAAGACAGAATTTGAGGAAATCTGCCTGCGCGGTCTGGATTTATCCCCGGTGAATGAGGTACTGATTGAAGAATCTCTGCTGGGCTGGAAGGAAATTGAGATTGAGGTGATGCGTGACCGCAACGACAACTGCATCATCATCTGCTCCATTGAGAATCTGGATCCCATGGGCATCCACACCGGTGACTCCATCACCGTGGCACCTGCCCAGACCCTTACCGCGCGAGAATACGCACTGCTGCGTCAGGCCTCCTTCGACATCATCCGCGAAATCGGTGTGGAATCCGGCGGCAGTAACATTCAGTTCGCTGTAGACCCCAAAACCGGTCGTCAGGTCATCATTGAGATGAACCCGCGCGTGAGCCGCTCCTCCGCTTTGGCTTCCAAGGCCACCGGTTTCCCCATTGCCAAGTTTGCCGCCAAGCTGGCCATCGGTTACACGCTGGATGAGCTGCGCAACGACATTACCAAGACCACTCCGGCTGCTTTCGAGCCTACCGTGGACTATGTGGTGTGCAAGGTTCCGCGTTTCACCTTCGAGAAGTTCAAGAAGGCAGATGAGCGTCTGACCACCTCCATGAAGAGCGTGGGTGAGGTCATGAGCATCGGCCGCACGTTCAAGGAATCCCTGCAGAAAGCTCTCCGTTCTCTGGAGACGGGTCGTTGGGGCTTCGGTTTCGATGCCAAGGATCCGGTGAATCCCACCCGTTCCGAAATCGTCAACAAGCTGGCTACCCCGAATGCCGACCGCATCTTCTGGTTGCAGACCGCCTTTGTGAACGGCTTCACCATCGAGGAAGTGGAAGAACTGACGGCCATTGACCCCTGGTTCCTGGATCAGCTCAAGCAGCTGGCTGAAGCCGGCATGCAGCTGGCTACCCTCGACCTTGCAGAGGCCAAGAAGCTCGGCTTCTCCGACCGCCAGATTGCACTGGCGCGCGGTTGCAGCGAAGACGATATCCGCGCCGAGCGCAAGGCCAAGGGTATCACCTCCATCTACGGTCTGGTGGATACCTGCGCCGGTGAGTACCAGGCTATCACGCCGTACTACTACTCCACCTACGGAGAGCAGAACGAAGCCCGCCCCAGCAATCGCCGCAAGATTATGATTCTGGGTGGCGGCCCGAACCGAATCGGGCAGGGTATTGAGTTCGACTACTGCTGCGTGCATGCTTCCTTCGCTCTGAAGGAGCTGGGCTATGAAACCATCATGGTCAACTCCAACCCGGAGACCGTTTCCACGGACTTTGACACCTCCGACAAGCTGTACTTCGAACCGCTCACTCTGGAAGACGTGCTCAACATTGTGGACCAGGAGAAGCCGGAGGGCGTCATCGTCCAGTTCGGCGGCCAGACCCCGCTGAACCTCGCCGCGGCACTGGAAGAGCGCGGCGTGCCCATCATCGGCACCAGACCCCGCAGCATTGAGCTTGCAGAAGACCGCAAGTATTTCTCCGCGCTGCTGGATGAAATCGGACTCAAGCAGGCTGAGGCCGGCACCGCCACCAATGAGGAAGAGGCTGTGGCCGTGGCCCAGCGCATCGGCTTCCCTGTACTGGTGCGTCCCTCCTTCGTGCTGGGCGGTCGCGCCATGATGATTGTGTACGATGAGCAGGAACTCCGCACCTACATGCGCGAGGCTGTGGATGCTTCCCCCGAGCGACCCGTACTCGTGGACCGCTTCCTGGAAAATGCTCTGGAAATCGACGTGGACGTCATTGCCGACGGTGAGATGAGTGTGGTGGGTGCCATCATGCAGCACGTTGAGCCCGCCGGTATCCACTCCGGTGACTCCGCCTGTATGATTCCGCCCAATCGCGTCTCCCCCGCCATGCACGCGGAGATGATGCGTGCCGCCAAGGAACTGGCCGCCAAGCTCAACGTAAAGGGCCTCATGAATTGCCAGTTCGCCATCAAGGATGAGCAGCTCTACGTCATCGAGGTGAATCCGCGCGCCTCCCGTACCGTCCCCTTCGTTTCCAAGTCCATCGGCGTACCGCTGGCCAAGCTGGCGGCCAAGGTCATGAGCGGCATGAAGCTCAGCGAGCTTGGCTTCACTAAGGAAGTTGTGCCGCCGTACTACACCGTGAAGGAAGCCGTCTTCCCCTGGAACCGCTTCCCGGGTATCGACGTGGTGCTGGGGCCGGAAATGCACTCCACCGGTGAGGTGATGGGTGTGGATACCGATCCCGAGCTGGCCTACCTGAAGAGCCAGATTTCCGCATTCAATCCGCTGCCCACGGAAGGCACGGTGTTCATCTCCGTGAATGACCGCGACAAGGATACTGCTCTGGAAGTGGCTCGCAACATTGCGGAGGCCGGCTTCACCATCTGTGCCACGAAGGGCACGATGATTCACCTCCTGCAGAATGGAATCGAGTGTGACCGCGCCTACAAGGTGTGGGAAGGTCGCCGCCCGAACATTGTGGACCGCATCAAGAACAACGAAATCTGCTTCGTGGTGAATACCCCCGGTTCTCATGATGCCCGCGCAGACGAGGTCGCCATCCGCGCCGCCGCCGTCAGCACCGGTATCTCCTATACCACGGATATCTCCAGTGCCAGCGCCTGCGCCGCCGCCATCCTGCACAGCAAGAACAAGGTGACAGAGGTTCGCACCCTTCAGGAGCTCCACGCCTCCAATCAGGGCTGAACCCATTCCCGTTAAATCCTTTCGCCGCCTCCTGAAATAACCCCGGGAGGCGGCTTTTCAGTTATTCGAAAATTTCGGATAACAGTAGTCGCAGATGGTAAAAATGGCCGGGCTGAGCCGGATATAGTCAAGAATCTTGACAAAGGAAGGTGGTAGGCGTATTCTTCTTGCATGCAGAAAGATGCCAAGCTGGTGGAACTGGAGAGCAAGCCGATTGCGCGGCTGCTCACGCAGTATTCCTTGCCGGCGATTGTGGGAACGGCGGCTATGTCGGTGTACAATCTGGTGGATGCCATGTACATCGGACAGTGTTGCGGGCCATATGCCATTGCCGCCATGGCGCTCACTTTCCCTATCACTAACCTGATGGTGGCCGTTGGCTCCATGATTGGTCTGGGCTGTTCTTCTCTGGCCTCCATCTCTCTGGGACAACAGGCTTTTGACCGCGCCTTCCGCATTCTGGGGCATTGCCTGGTTGTCAGTCTCATCTCCGGTCTGTTGCTGGGAATACTGCCGTTGCCGGTGCTGGAGCTGCTGCTGCGGGTATTCGGCATTTCCGGGGAGACAATGAAGCCCGCCTATGATTTCATGCTGGTACTGTTGCTGGGTTACCCCATCACCAACTTGTTCATGAATCTGAACCACCTCATGCGTGCCAGCGGCTACCCGAAACAGGCCATGATCAGCCTGCTCATCTCTCTGGTGGTGAATGTGAGTTGTGCCCACCTCTTCATCTATGTGCTGGATTGGGGCATGACCGGGGCAGGGATGTCCATTGTGCTGGCTCAGGCAGTCGGGCTCATCTGGGTGATATCGCATCTGCTGCGCAGCAGCAGCGTGCTGCATTTTCGACGCGGTATCTATAAATTGTGCGGCCCCATCCTGCGGCGTATCTGTCTGGTGGGGCTGCCGCCCTGCCTGCTGAATGCCTGCGGATGTCTGGTGGTGGTGGCCTACAACTATGCCCTGCAACTCTGTGAGGGACCTATGGGTGCCGGGGCCTTTGGTATCATCAACCGTGTGATTTTCTTTTTTATCATGATTGTGCTGGGTATCACCCAGGGCATGCAGCCCATCGCCGGTTATAATCTGGGCATGGGTAACTACGGACGCGTGAAACGCGTGCTCTGCTATGCCATTCTGGCCGGCTGCACCATCACCACCTTCGGCTGGCTGATGATGGAGCTTTTCCCGCGGGAAATGGTCATGCTCTTTGTGAAGGATGAGGGCGGTGATTCCTCCAGACTCATCGAGATTTCCACCCACGGTACCCGCATCATGGCTCTGGTATTCCCGCTCATCGGCTCCCAGATTGTCATCGGTAACTTCTTCCAGGCCATCGGGCGCCCGGTGATGAGCATCTTCCTGAACATGACCCGCCAGTTCATCTTCCTGATCCCCTGCCTGCTGGTGCTGCCGCATTATTTCGGGACGGAGGGTGTCTGGTTCTCTCAGGTAGTGGCAGATGTGCTCTCCGTCATCCTCGGTTTCATTGTGCTCTACCTTTTCCTGACCCGCATTCTTGTTAAAAAGACATATCACACCCCCATCCATGACTCAGATACCGATTCTCATTGCCACTCGTAATGCTCACAAGGCGCAGGAAATTGCCGCCATTCTTCCCCCGGAGTACAAGGTTTCCACGCTGTTGGATTTGCCGGATGCGCCGGAGGTGGAGGAGACCGGCCATACCTTTGCCGCCAATGCCCGCCTGAAAGCCGAGGGTATTTCGGCCGTTTTCAGCGGTCTGGTGCTGGCAGATGATTCCGGCCTCTGCGTGGATACCCTGAACGGTGCACCCGGTGTCCTCTCCGCCCGCTATGCCGGTGAACACGGACAGGATGCGGACAACAATGCCAAGCTCCTGCGAGAGCTCAGTGTGCTGCGCGGATGGGCTCCGTTCCCCGCCCGCTTCGTCTGTGCCCTCTCCCTGGCCGAGAATGGTCACGAGATAGCGCACTTCTGCGGCACGGTGGAAGGGCGCATCACCCTCCATCCCCGTGGCTTACAGGGATTCGGGTACGACCCCCTCTTTGTGCCCCGGGGCTATACCTGCACCATGGCGGAGCTGCCCGCTGCCGCCAAAAACGCTATTTCGCACCGTGGAAACGCCCTCCGCCAATTCGCCGATTGGATTTGCTGCCGCTCCGCACGATTTGAACACTAAAAAAGTCCTTTAAGAAAACTTAAATACGCTCTTACCCCGCCGGAAAGGATTAGTACACTTTCCGGCGGGGTAAATTATTTTTTTACACAAGATATAGTATAGGTTTGGCAAAACGGGTAGAAAATCTGGTAAATTTTACGATTTTGGCTTGCCAGTTGGCATGACAATAGGTAAAATAAGCGCAACAAAGGATATCGTATGAAATTTTCTCTTGCTAAACAGGTGCTTCTTGATGGGCTCAACAAGGTGACGGGCGCAGTATCCACCCGCCCGAGCATGCCCATCCTCTCCAATGTCCTGCTCTCCGTGGCAGACGGGGAGTTGCAGCTCATGACCACCAACATGGAGCTGACCATCATGACCAAAGTACCCTGCATGGTGGAGAAACCGGGTGCCGTGACCCTGCCGGCCAAGAAGCTGCAGAGCATCATCCGCGAGCTGCGCGACGGCGAGGTGGAGGTAGAGGTGAAAGACACCGTGGCCACCATCTGCTGCAACCGCGCCCGATTCAAGCTCAATGGTCTGAGTGCCGATGAGTTTCCGGGTCTGCCCTCCTTCCGCGAGGTGCGCGAGTTCAAGGTGCCGCAGGCCATGCTCAACAAGGGCTTCCGCTACACCGAGTTCGCCATTGCGAGCGACGGCATGCGCTATGTGCTCAACGGTATCTACACCTGCTTCCAGGACGGCAAGCTCACGCTGGTGGCTACGGATGGCCGCCGTCTGGCCCTCTTCGAGAACGAACTGGAATTCCCGGAATCCCAGAACGTGTGCATCGATATCCCCAGCCGCGCTGTGGCAGAGCTGCACCGTCTGCTGGGCGATGCCGGCGATGTGATGGTACGCATCACCACCAACCAGGCCGCATTCGATTTCGGCGATACGCTGCTCATCACCAAGCTGATTGACGGCAACTATCCGAACTATCGTCAGGTGATTCCCAGCCGCTACAACGAGCGCATCGTCCTGCCCGCACCGGAGCTCAACGAGACCGTGCGCCGCGTTTCCCTCCTTTCCTCTGAAAAGTCCAACATCGTCAGCTTCCAGTTCGTGCCGGGTGCCATGCGTGTGCAGTCCAGCGCCAAGAACATGGGTGAAGCCAATGAAGAAATGCCCATCGACTACAATGGCCGCGAGCTCTCCATTGCCTTCAATGCCGACTTTGTGCAGGCACCGCTGAAAGCCGTCGGCGACAGCGAAGTGGCCATCGACCTCATCGATGCCTCCAGCCCCGGTGTGATGCGCGTGGCGGATGAGTTCCTGTACGTTCTGATGCCCATTCACGTGTAACAGACATACGATTTTCCCAAGGTGATACGTGGGGGAGGCAGCATGGCTGAGGCCTGTTGCCTCCTCTTTTTTTGGTATACGTCGAATGTGAGCCGGAAATGCCGAGTCATCGGAAACTTGGATAACGAGTAGAATTTTCAATGATTTTGATTGACAAAGAGGCGTAAATGGAGTATCCTGCGCGTCCCCGCTGATGCTGCAATATCAACAACGGAGGGCTGGGGGCGAGAGCGCAGCACCTTCCAACAATCCGCGTTACCTGCCGCAAGGAACGCATAACACATACAAATACAATGATTAACGAACTCGTTACAAAGATGGTGGAAGCCGGTGTGCACTTT
>CAYYKC010000031.1:0-23014 GCA_964471605.1 uncultured Akkermansia sp.
GAAAGCACAAGACCTCACGTTTCTACTACCAGCAGATTTGAAACAGACCCGAAAAACCCGCTGCGCAAACACGCAGCGGGCTGCAAATGGCTGGCAGTGTCTCTTTACTCTGCTGATTCCTGCGCATCATCCGAAGACGCAGCAAGCTCTGTCTCAACGGATGATGCCGGAGCCGGGCGATGCCGGGCAGCTTCCATCAGGAAAATCTCCGCCACCTTGAACGCGCGGCGAGATGCTTCTGCTGCGGTGCGGTCATCCATGAGCGCAAGACCTTCCTCCGTCACTTCACCCAGGAAAATTTTCCAGGCACGGCGATTGAGCTCCTCCGGGTCAACTCTGGGAGTATTCTGCCCCTGCTGCTGGTCACGGTTATTATCCTCGCGATTACGGTTGCGATTCCGGCGGCGCTTGCGGCGGCTGTTACCACCGCCCTCGTTGCCGCCCACCACCTCAGGCATAGCAAATCCGGGCACGGGGTCGGGCTTACGGAACTCTGCGGGAGGTTCGGGGATATCCATTTCCTCACGAGGAGCGGGAGCAGAAGCCTTCTGCTCTGCCGCCGACCGAGGCTCAGAAGTCGGCACAGCTGTTTCCTGTGCCGGGTTGGAGGCTTTATTGTTCTTCTTCTGGCGGCGCTCCTGGCGGGGCGTTTCCTGCAGAGCCGGCGTCTCAACAACAGGAGCAGATGGTGCATCTGCCTCTACCGGAGCCTCTTTCGATACCTCTTTCTTACGACGCGGGGCACGGGGCTTGCTTACCTTCTCGGGAGCGGGGGAGGCGGCGGGAGCGCCGGCATCTCCTTCGGGTGCCGCAGCGACAGCCTTGCTGCGCGAACTCTTGCGGGGAGTGCGCGTCTTAGTCGGCTTCACCGGGGCATCAGTCTTGATTTCTTCCTGATCCATTTTAAATGATGTCATTGTTGAACCGTTGCGTACGGGTCGATGCAGAACGACCACTCAGCCTTGTGGGCGGTGCCGTCCGTGCTTTTCCACGTCACATGAACGGAAATATTGGGCATATAGAGACGCACAGGGGGAGTCCACTGTACGGCGCGCGTGTTCCTGTCTACCCGGGCAGGAACACGTCCGAAACCGCTCACAGCCATGTGAACAGTTGAAAAATCCACACCGGCCATCCGGCTCATATCAACGGATATGGGGCCGAACTCGCAGGGAACGGTCTCATTCACCCCGGGGTGGACAGGGAATGGCGGCAGCGGCGTGGAGGAAGGCAGAGTGCCGGGAGCAGCCCCCGTCACCGCAGCAGTACCAAGCTGCGTGATGCGAAAATCCATCGCGCGGCGGAAAATGGAATGATTGTTGCCGAAAATCATGTATCGGCGAATCTGAAGAGGATTTTCCGTGACGGTTACCTTACCGGGAATCACCGTAAAGGCGGCCTTACAACCGTATCCGGGGAGGCGTTCCTCCATGGCAGGGGTATGGTAACCACCCGGATAGCAATAGGTGTCAATAGGTCCGAACAGCCCGGAAAGTTTGGGGAACGTAGCGCCGATTTCCCGTTCTATCATCTCAGCCTCTGCCTCCGGTCCCTTGGCAGCGGCGGCTTTCCAGGCTCGGGGATAGGCATGACTGGTTGAATGGCTGCCGATGGTAGCCCCATTCTGCTGCATCTCCCGAATCATCTCCGGAGACATACTGTCACCGCGTCCGCTCAGGAAGTGCGTGTAGAGAAAAAGATGAAAAGGATAGCCGAATTCATGCAGAATGGGATACGCCTCCGTGTAGACACTCCTCCAGCCGTCATCCAGAGTAATGAGCACACAGTGAGCCGGCAGCTCGCGTGTCCCAAAACGCCACTCCAGGAACTCCGGCATGCTGATGACCGTCAGCCCTGCATCCCGGATGTACTCCATCTGCCGGCGGAAATCACTCGTACGCATGAGCATGTCCGACACCGGTGCCGTCTTGCTGAAATTGTGATACCCCAGAATGGCCACGCGAGTCTGGTCACGGGAAACAACCATGCGTGAATCCGGCTTTTTCTCCGTTTCCGCAGCTCCCACCTCTTCAGCAAAATCATCATCCATGAACGGCGAATACGGTGCCATATCCTCAGCCAGCGGGTCAGGATTAAGCGGCAGCGGAGCTACGTCCTGACCAAAAGCCAGTCCGCATCCCACCAGCAGCAACAGCAACTGCACAATTGCCCTCACGGGCGTGAGACTATCAGGATTCACCCCGCTTAGCAAGTCTTTATTGTGCCTTTTGGCAAATACAGCAACAATTTATGGTGGCATTCAACCGTAAAATATGATAGAATCCCGCACACATGGCAGACAACGACATCATTTGCAGACCCACTCTTGATACCTTCGTACGCTTCGGTATCGTTCTGGCAGCGTTCTTCGGTTTCGGGTTGTATTTCTTCTACGATGGGACCGTGGGTTATCGCAAGGCTAATGAGATATACTTCAGTTATCAGGCATTTGCCGGATTGGGTGACAAGGCAACTGCTGCCTATAACGATGACAACTGGGAAGATGAACGCCGCAACACTCCGTTGATTGATACACGAATTGAGAATGGGGAACTGATTGCAGCAGATGAAACTCACGTTTACCCCCTTCCGCAGAACTGCGAAGCATCTCACTCCTGTCCGCCCGAAACCTACGATTTCCGAGCCATGGCCAAAAGCTGGAATGACTGCTGGACGAACTATACAGCCCGCATGCGATATCCCGCCCAACCGGCTGAACATCCCTATGATGAAGCCGCTATCCGCGAGCAGTGGTATGCAGGCGGTGTCTGCATGGTCATTTCGGCCATACTGCTCTTCCTGATGGTTCGCACCTCCGGGCGGGTCATGGCGCTGTGTGGTGACACCATTACCGCCGCCGGGCAAACATTCAGCATCGCCGATATCACCCGTCTGGATTTACGCCAGTGGGGCAAAGGGTTCAAGGGGATTGCCTATGCCACCGTGAATGGCAGGAAAGTCCGTCTTGATGGCATGACCTACGGCGGCTTTGACCCGAAGAAGGGCGAACCTGCCGACGTGTTCATGAAAGCACTGCTGACCCGCTATCAGGGCGAAGTTCTGGAATATGAAGAGACCTGACCTACGCGCAGCGTTGCATCAGCTGCAACGGCTTCATCTGCTGCTGCCGTGGCTCCGCCGCCGCAGCAGGCGTGTGGCTTTTGCTCTGGTCTCTCGCCGCGTAGCCGTCAACATCCTCCTATCCGTCATCGGTGTGGAGTTGGCTGTGCTGGGAATCGGCCTCTCCCGGCGACTGGAACTGGCCAATGAGCAGGCTATGGCCGTCTCTCAGGCACAACTGGCCGTCATCGAAGCCCGCACTTTTTCAGAAGAGCATCTCAATCGGGGGTCCGTAGGCATCAACGCATCCGGCGCGCAAAGCCCCACACCTCAGGAGGAGGATGCACCGCCCCTGCGACCGCGTGATGTGGATACCATCCTGATGCAGGAGACGGACAGCGGACTGACGATCACCCGAGAAAGCGAAGCCCAACCAACTGAAAACGCCACGGATCCAATGTCCGGGCTGAATGAAGATGACCGGGAAGAGGTAGACCGCCTGTTGCAGAAAGCAGTCAGCGCCATTACCTCCGGGGATATGAAGCTCGCTATCCTCTCTCTGGAGGAAGCCGGGCTGCTGGCGCCGGAGCACCCTGCCCTGCTGTACTACTCCGGTCTGGCCTACGATAAACTGCAAAACCCGCTCAAGGCGCGCGATTTTTATACCCGCGTCTTTGCCATGCGTGACAACGCCGGCGTGTATTTCCGGCGCGCCGCCCGCCGTCTCACCTTTGGCTTCGAGCAGGCCGGAGCTCTGCGCGGGAAACTTTCTTTCGGGCCGCATCAGGTTAACCATACCTATGATGCCACAACCGGCGAGCAGGTCCAGCTGTTGCTGCCCGTACTGCTTGCGCCCGGGGAAAGCATCAATGCCGATGATATTTACCTGTCCGTCCAGTTCTTTGACCTGGTGAACGGACGCAAGATTGAGTTTTCACGCCTGGCTGAGCCGAAATGGGTCTGGCAGAATGAGACACCCACCTGGAAAGACTGGGAGGAGCAACTGCTGGTGAGCTATTCCATCCCCCCGCTCTCCCAGGAGGAAATGGATGCGTACGGCGACCTGAAATACTACGGATTCACCGCCAAGCTGTACTACAAAGGCGAGCCGCTGGATTGCATCAGCTCCCCCTCGGCCCTCATCCTGCAGGAGCAACGCCTCAACAGCAGACGCCATGCACCCCGGCAGCAGGAACAGATTCACGGTCTGTTCCCGGATGACGGCCTCATCCCGGAAGAAGCCACCCCGGTTTCCGATTATACGGACGATTTGTTACCCAATTTCAGTGAATGACCCCGCTTTTCCCCCAGCTCCCGCACAATCTGGGCGGCTATACCCTCACTCGATTTCTATCAACGAATGAGGAAGCGGAGCTGTATGAAGCCACGCAGGCCAGAGTCGGCCGTGCCGTTGTGCTTCAGCTCCTGCGCCCCGGTACGGCGCGCGAACAGGAAGCCGCATTCCTGAATCGGGCGCGTATGTGTGCCGCCACGGAAGAACTGCCGCATGTTGCCCGTGTGGCTGAATCGCTGCGGGCAGACGGGATATGGTTTCTGGCACAGGAGCGGCCTTCCGGTTATTCCCTGTCCGACCTGCAGCTGCTGGGACACATGCTGACTGCCCCACAGGTCTGTCGCATCATTGAGGCGGCAGCAGAACTGTATACGATCTGCGATGCCTCATCGCTGCGCGCAGGCGCTCTGTATCCGACGGAAATATATCTGAATGCCGACAATGTTGTGCGCTTCCTCTCCCCGCTGGCACATGAGGAGGTATCCCCCACCGCCATCCGCCGTGCGCTGGCGAATACCATTGCTCCCATGCGCCCCGTGGGGGTGGACGGTGAGCACCGCATCATGAGCATTCTGCAATGGCTCACGGACGGGCATGAAGACGGCAGCCCGGTGGATTGGGCAACATTCCGCGAGACGTGTCTCGCCATCCGGCAACAGATGGAAGGAACGACCGTGCCCCGGACGGAAGCCCCCGTCCAATTACACGAGGCACGCTCCCGCCGCAAACTCCACCGCACCAAACGAACCATCACGCGAATCATCGGCCTTTCCGCCGCCGCCCTCCTGACCGTCTGCGGATTGGGGGCAATCGGTCTCCTCTTCCCCATGGGAGAACAGGTAGTCTTACCGGCAGCCCATGAGGGCTTCCTGGCCTGCAAACGCCATGGTATCACCCAGCGCATCATGCTGCAACCGGTCAGCATTGCAGAATATGAACAATTCCTGCTGGCACTGGAAGAAATGCCGGAAGATCAACGTCTCGCAATCAACAAGGAGGTACCGAGCGACTATGCCGACCACATACCGGATGAGTGGGAGCAAATCTACACCGCTGCCGAGCAAACGGAAAACGGCAAGCTGGCACCCATGACATATGTCAATTACTGGGATGCCCTCGCCTATGCCCGCTACATCGGCAAGGGCGCCGGGCTGCCGGATGCCGCCCAGCTTCAGGCAGCACAGCAGAACGGCGGCCACTCTCCCCTGCTGGAATGGTCTGCCACGACCACCGGAGAGAACCCGCTCGGGTTGTATCCGGAAGACACCCCTCTGCTCATCGACATGGCGGCAGAAGCACGCCCCTGTCCGGCCGGTGATATAGGCATGCGTCTGCCTCGCACCGGTTTTCGCCTCATTTTTCCCACTCCTTAACACATCATACCCCCCAACCATATCATTATGAAATACATCATCAAACTGATTATCGTGCTGAGCTGCCTGCTGACAGTCATGCCCGCTGTGGCTCAGGTAGAGCTGCGGCTGCAGCCCATCCGGCGTGACTTCATCGTGGGTGAAAGCGTGGCGCTCAAGCTCACGGTGGTCAATCACACCGATGCCGCCATCTCGCTGACCAATATCCCCGGACGCCCGTGGCTCAACTTCATGGTCGGCCACCGTGGACAGGATGGTCCCATCGCCCCGATTGCCAACCCGCGCTTCCCGGATTTAAAACTGACACCCGGCTCCACCCGCGCCTTTCAGGTAGAGCTCGGTGAGTTCTATCGCCTGCAGACCGATGGTTCCTACTGGTGCGTGGCGACCATCCGCATGCCGGACGGCCAAACCACCTACAGCTCCAACAGGGCACTTTTCATCATGACAAACGGCGGCGAAGTGCGCGCCTTCAACATCCAGGCCCGCGGCAAGCGCCTGCGCACCAGTCTGCGGCTTGCTCGCATTGACAACCAGGACAGTCTGTTCGGTCAGGTGAGGGATGCCGATACCAAGCGCATCGTCGGTGCCTGCTATCTGGGACGCTACCTGAACTTCATGCAGCCGCGCGTCCTGCTGGATGCTGCGCAGAACATGCACGTGCTCTGCCAGTCCTCTGCCGAATTTTACACCTATTCCATCATGGATACCAACGGCAAGTGTGCCCAGCGCAAGGTTTACCGCCGCACGGGCGGCCCTGTTGACCTCATCAGCACCGGACGCGGCGTGCAGGTCGTGGGGCTCATTCCCTACGTCAAACCCAAACCCGGAGAAGAAGGCATGCGCCGCGTGTCAGAGCGTCCGCAATAACCACAAGCACATTCAACATTCACCATGTCTGTTCCAACAGTTGCTATCGTAGGCCGCCCCAACGTGGGCAAGTCCGCCATCTTCAACCGCATGGTCGGGCGGCGCATCGCCATCGTGCATGACCAGCCCGGCGTCACGCGTGACCGGCTCAGCGCCCCCTGCCGCATCACGGATTACGAGGCCCTGCTGGTGGATACCGGCGGTATCGGCTCCACGCTGGATGACGGCTTTGCCGCCCAGGTGGCGAGAGAGGCAGATATCGCCCTCAACGCCGCCGACCTCATCATGTTCGTCTGCGACTGCCGCGACCACCTGACCCCTATCGACAAGAACATTGCCACCATGCTGCACAAGAGCGATATCCCCGTGCTGCTGGTGCTCAACAAAGCCGATACGGACAAGCAGGAGCTCAACCTCGGAGAGTTTACCGAGCTGGGCTTCACGGACTACGTGTTCACCTCCGCAGCACACGGGCGCGGATTCCACGAGCTGGCCACCAAACTTAACCGCTTGCTCAAGGAGCTGGGTGCTACCCCCGTTCAGGCAGAGGCAGACCCCACCGCCACCCCGGAAGAAGAGCCCGACCGCGAGGAAGTGACCGCAGACTCCCCCATCCGCATGGCCATCGTCGGCCGTCCGAACGCCGGCAAATCCTCGCTGGTAAATGCCATCCTGCAGGACAAGCGCACCATTGTTTCCGATGTGGCCGGCACCACCCGCGATGCCATCGACATCCCCTACACTCACGGCGACAAGAACTTTGTGCTGATTGACACCGCCGGAATGCGCCCCCGCTCCAAGCGCGACACCTCTGTGGAGGTATTCTCAGCCATGCGTAGTGAGAAAGCCATCCGCCGCTCCGACATCTGCCTGCTGGTCATCGACCTCTCCGTCGGCGTCACCCAGCAGGACCGCCGCATCGGCTCCATCATCGCCCGGGAATGCAAGCCCTGCATCGTGGTGGTCAACAAGTTCGACCTCTATTGCCCGGATGCCCCGCTCTCTGCCCGTAAGGAAGCCGCCAAAGAGCATGTGAAGGAACACCTCTTCTTCCTGGACTACGCCCCGGTGGTCATCGTCTCTGCCAAGGAAGGTCGCGGTCTGGAGCATATCTTCAAGGCGCTGGAGCGCGTGCAGAAATGCTCGCTGAACATGCCCGGCACCGGTGAGCTCAACCGCCTGCTCCAGCGCGCCATGGAAATCAATCCTCCCGGCCAGCACCGCACACTGCGCAAGCGGCTCAAGCTCTTTTACGCCACCACGGCCGTGAATGAGAAATACACCACTATCCCGGTGCCGACCTATGTTCTCTTCGTGAACGACAAGCGTCTGCTGGCGGATAGCTATGCCCAGTTCCTGCGCAATACCATCCGCTCCCGCATCAACGCAGAGGGCATTCCCATTGTGCTCTCCCCCCGCTCTCGCGTGCGTAATACGGATTGAGGCCAACTCTCAAATTGCAACCGGGCATCTCCATGAAGGGGATGCCCGGTTTTCTGTTGAAAAAGTGTGAGGAATTATTATTTCTCAACCTGCTGGCGGCAGGCTTTCACGGTATTGGCCATGAGCATGGCAATGGTCATGGGGCCCACGCCGCCGGGCACGGGGGTAATGGCGCTGCAGGAGTCTTTCACTACCTCAAAATCCACGTCACCCACAATCCGATAGCCTCGGGGACGGGTTGCATCCTCGATGCGGTTGATACCCACATCCAGCACCACGGCACCGGGTTTCACATAATCAGCCTTCACCATCTCCGGGCGACCGACCGCCGCCACAAGAATGTCTGCCGTGCGGCACAGACCGGGCAGGTCAGCCGTGCGGGAATGTGCAATGGTAACGGTGGCGTTGGCCTTCTTGCTGACCAGCAGGTTGGCCATAGGCTTGCCCACAATCATGCTGCGGCCAATCACAACGGCATGCTTGCCCGCGGTGGGGATACCATAGGCGGCCAGCAGCTCCATGCAGCCCAGCGGGGTACACGGAACAAAGCCTGTCTCATCTTCCAGCACAAGCTTGGCCACATTGGCGGGATGGAAGCCATCCACGTCCTTACGCGGGTCGATATTAAGAATAACTGCTTCCTCATCAATGTGGGGCGGAGGCGGGCTCTGCACCAGGATACCGTGGATGCGCTCATCGGCATTCAGTTGATGAATGAGCTGCACCAGCTCCTCCTGAGTCGTCTCTGCCGGAAGCGCCCACTTCTGGGAATAAATACCCAGTTCCGCACAGGCCTTCACCTTGGAACCGACGTAAACCTGCGAGGCGGGGTCCTCACCCACCAGTACAACGGCCAGACCGGGTGTGTGACCGGCAGCCTTCAGTTCTTCAATTTCCTTTACCAGGCGGGCGCGCACATCTGCCGCCACCTTCTTACCGTCAATCAGAGTGGTTGTCATTTCTTTGTACTTTCTATGGGTTCAAAATCCGGGCGACCGTAGGCCATCATTCCGTCCAGACGGGCGCAGTATTCCTTAATCTGTTCATCAGTCAAGTCCTGTGGTATATACAGGGGCTCGCCCCAACGAATCGTTACTTTGGAAAAGGGTATCGGAATCACAAATCCGTCCCATGCCTTATTGATACGCCAGCAATGAGGAATGTCTATACCCAGCGGTATGATGGGCAACCCGCTCACGGCCGCCAGCTTGATAACTCCGGGATGGCAGCGGTAGCGCGGCCCCTTGGGGCCATCCGGGGTAATGCACATGCTGTACCCGGCTTTGAGCTCTTTCACCATATCCAGAAATCCTGCCACCCCGCGTCGGCCGCTGGAACCGCGCACGACACGCATACCATAGTCCTCTGCCACGGTAGCCAGCATGGCGCCGTCCTTGCTGGCACTGGTCAGCATGCTCATCTGAACAGTCCCCTTGAGCACATATTTGTAGAAGTAACAGGGAACAAAAGTTCGGTTATGCCAGAGCGACACGATGACCGGCTTGCTGCCCATTGGTTTTGCTGTCTCGGTCTCATCGCAACAGACCACACGCTTCCTCAGCGTAAAGCAGACGGAACTGATAAAAAACCAGATGATATGCCCTAACGGACGAGACCACCATTTGGAACGCAACTCATGGTTTCTGGTACTCATGGCAAAATAATTTATCAGAACGGCGACAGGGGTTCAAAAGGATTGTCCAAGTTATTGGAAGGTTCGGCGAAAGGATCGGCGCCTACATCTTCCAGTCCCTTTTTCTGTGAGGATTCTGCTGCGTCCTCTCGATTCTGCTTCACCTCCCCGCTAAGTTTATCTACATCCAACGTATCAAATGACATACGTGCCGGTCGGGACTTACGGGCTTCAACAGCAAGCGCCTCAATTTCATCCATATTATCATTCGGTTGGTTGGCAAACCCTTTCAGAGACGTAGACAACCATGTCCATTCTCCTCTGTTTTCAAAAATGGGATCGGGTGCACCATCCGTATATTCCGCACGGGTCAGAATCCCGGGCAATCCATACATCAATGAGCCGGAAAGCGCGTTATCAGCCCCTATCGTTATCTTTCCCTTCAGAGACAACGTATCGCGTGTGACAACTTTGTTATCCGGTAGTTCTACGGTCACCGCATTACCCTCTGAGGATAATGTCACCACCCCTTTTTCCACCGTGGGCGGCAGGTATTGACGTCGTTTGCGGGGCTCTATATGCTCCAACATAGCCGTAATAGCCGGAAATGACGTTATCATGATATGTTCCAGCTCAAAATCCCCGGAAAACACCGGGCCGGTCTCTGTAAAAACAACGCGTGAGGGTAATTCCGCAGACGGCCGATTGGCAGTCCGTGCAGTAAAAAACTTCTCAAAGCGACCACCGGTAAACGCTGCGAAAGGCATATTCACAGCTCGCAAGCGAAAGGCACCATTCAACGGTTCACCATTCGCTATCCGATGCTGCAGCAGCAGCGAACTACGTTGAGGCTGCGTCTCGTCACCGGGCATCTCAACAGAACCGGAGATGCTTAAATCCTCAAGTGCAACGGGAGAAAGATGTACCTTTGCATCAGTGACGTATATGGTCTGCCAATCCTTCACTATCAGAGTTCCCTTCTTGCAGGATACCACACAATTTTCTCGTCCTTTTCGTGGATAGTACATATGCGCCACGCCATTCCGGAACATGAGGCGGGAAAACTCTCCACGCCCCCAGCTTACGGATAAATCGTCACACTCCATTCGCTCGAATTTCCACATTGCATTTCCACAAAGCGTAGGAATATTCAACTTGTCCTCTTCCGAGCGCAGGATAATGTTTGCTCGCTTGATTTTCAACACATCAGCCTGTGCAATTCCCCGGAAAAAGGATTCGGCGCTCAATTCAGCAGATAAATCATTGAGCTCGACCTGCTCCAGCAGGCAATCATCCGGAAATTCTGCAACTATAGAGCTGATATGCAGTGTGATGCCACTGATACCGGAGCCGACCACCCGAACCGACTCCGCACCCCAGGCTTTCTTGAGCTCATCCACTCGCGACTGCAGATAATCCTCGCCGCTCATGACAGCCATCCTGTAGAAGAAGAATGCGGATACGACGCACAACGCCAAGAAGGCAACAGAGATAAACGCAACCAAATGTTTGCGGCTACGCTTGCGGATATCCTTCTCGGTCATCATCACCCGCCGCTTCTTCGTCACACGGATGACCTTTGTACCATCCGGCCTGACCACGACTTCACGCTTTTTGGCATGTGACGGTTTTTCCTCATTAATCCGGCGAATGATATCCCGCACCTGAGTCTGGCTCTCGTCTTCTCTATCGTACTTATCGTCGTATGTTGGCATGTATCTCTTTCCTTTATATTAATCGGCAGCAGTGGGGCGCTGACCGGTTGTCGTATTCCGTCCGGTGGGATCTACCAAATCCACCCGGGCAAACAGAAGAAATGCCTTGCGGGACTCCTCCTCTCCTTCCGAACGGAACAGTCTGCCCACTAAGGGCAAATCCCCCAGAACGGGTAATTTATCTTCAAAACGTACCTTGCGTGCCTCCTGCAAACCACCCATCACCAGCACGGAACCGGGGGCTACCGTAATCTTGGTATTTTCCATGCGGCGCTTGAATACGGGCTTGAGGATGAGGTTGTCCGACAGGGTTATCTTCTGCAGCCCCTTGGCACCACCGGGAATCCACTGGTAGGATTCGATGGGGGAGCCCCAGTTGATGAACCCTTCAAAATCATTCATGGTCACGGTCAGCGCGATGGTCACGCTGTCATCGGGCAACACCTCCGCACTGTGAACCTGTACAATGGTACCGATACCACCCACGGTATCCTCATTCATACCGAAGCGTGTAAACTCATCCGGATGAGAGCCGGCGGCAACCGTAGCATACCCGTTATTGTAGTCATCATTGCCGGACGTATTCTCCTTTCTGCCGAAATTCATGCTCATGGAGGATATCTGCGGCTCGGAATAGGTCTCCGGGTAGAACATTTCGCGCACGTTGGTGAAAGTCACCTGCTCCTCCATGCCGGGGGTGAACACCAGACGGGGGTTAAACAGCACGTCTGCACCTTTCTTCTGCGCCAGACCGCGCATAATCATCGTCAGATCGCCCGCATCCCATACGCCGCGCAGGGAGAAGATACCGGGAGCCTTGGAACCTCCGCCCTTGACAATACCATACTGATAGGCACTACCGTTGGCGATGAGGTTATCCATATTATTGGAGGAAATGGCTCGCACATCCGAGCGCAGTCCAGCGGTCATGGACGTGTTGGTGGAAGAACCGATGGTAGAAATGCCCGCATCCATCACCGGCAAACCGGTCGCAGCAGAAACAGCCTGCTGCGTACCGCCACCGCCATAGAGCGAGCCTGCATCGTTCAGGCTGAAATTCAGCAGCCATTCAAAGCCCAACTCGTTCAAGTCCGTTTCCTCCACTTCCACGGCCATGACATTGAGGACAACAGCGCGCTGCACCTCACTTATCGGGGTTCTGATGAGTTCGCCTATCTCATCCAGATTATGCACTGTATTGTACACGAACAAACGGCGATTGGCCGCATCATATCGGGCTCGGGAACCCTCCGGGAAAGAAATACCCATGGCCTTGAGGGCCACCACGGGATTGACTCGCTTCACCACCATGCGACTGCCGCCACCCTCGCCGTCGAAATCGTCCTCATCATCGCCGCCTTCTTCACTATCCATGTCGAAGAAATGCGGTGCCACCGTATAGACACGCTCAGTCATCGGCCCGAAATCGCGCCCGGAATAGCTCAACTCCACCCCAATGGGGGTAATGTAGTAGGAAATCCCCAGCTGGCGCACCAGCACATCCAGCACATCTGCCACCGATACATCCGCCAGCGTGAGGTTGATGCGGCGGGACATTATCTGCTCATAGCCGGAAGTCCCCTTTACGCCGAAGTTCGGGCTGATGTTGATATGGCGTCCGGCAGGCATCCCTGCGGCCTCCACCCGGCGAATCTGCCCTTGGAGGGCTTCAACGACATCCATGATGGAAGCGTCCTCAAAACTAATCTGCGCGAGCCGCATCTCCTTGAGCGCCTCAGCGATACGCGCCTCTGCCTCCGTCTGCTCCACACCGCCGTCAACGGATGTATCTGCCCCGGACACAGAAAGACTATCAGCCAACTCTGCGGGAACCTTTTCCTCCCAAGTGGCATCCACCTCTGCCAGACGGCGGGCGCGAACCTCATTGTAGGAAGACTTGTTGTATTCCATCCGGCGGCGGGAGGCAGCCTCCTGACCGCGGCGAGCGGCGCTGTTGTATGGGTCAATCTTCAACACCTCGTTAAAGGAGGACTCCGCCTCATCATATTTCCCCAAATCCAGATAACCGTATCCCAGCGTCAGGCGGCGGCTCACTTCCTCCACATCAGCCACATGCTCCGGGGTAAGCGCCGGGTTGTGGCGCACGGGATCCTGCGTCTGCACCAGTTCCTTGCGGGCGCGCTTGTTGTCGGGGGAAAGCTGCACGGCTTCCTTCAGGAAGCTGATGGCCTCATCATAGCGACCGACAGCGCGGTAATCCATAGCTCTGGCAATCAGGGCATCCGAGAGGCTATCCTTAATGAAGCGCTGCTGTTTTTCGGTCTCCGGGGCAATGGGCAGCACAGCCAGCGCGTTGCGATAATGCTCCACGGCATCGGTGTAACGCTTGGCCACATAGGCATCGCGAGCCTCCTGCACCTGTTGCATCGCGTCGCGCAGCGCCATGGTACGACGCGCACTCTGCGATGCCGCAAATGACTGAGCATCTGCATCCTGAGCCCACACCTGCGGAGAGAGAGAGAGAGCCGCAGATGCTACAACGGAAAAGAGTACAGTACGAGTGTAGGAGCCTTTCATAAGCGAGTACGGACATATTAGCAAATCCCCTATCAAAAGTCACTCTTAAAAGTACATTCTGACAAAAAAATCCCCGTCCGCTGCAACAGTTCGGGCGGCGTCTCCCCAAGCCGGGAAAACGCCGCCCTGACTGCACCTGACGGGAAGATGCGGTTAATTCTCCGCAGAATCCGGCAGGTAACCGCGAATCTTGCTGATGCGCGTGGGATGACGAAGCTTACGCAGCGCCTTTGCTTCAATCTGGCGAATACGCTCGCGGGTCACGTTGAACTGGCGTCCCACTTCTTCCAGAGTGCGGGGAGTACCGTCGCGCAGGCCGAAGCGCTGTTCAATGACAGCTCGCTCGCGGGGGTTGAGCGTGTTGAGCACGTCGCCTATCTTGTCGCGCAGCGAGTTGTAGGAAGCGCCGTCCATGGGATTCTCCGCACTCTTATCCTCCAGGAAATCACCGAACGACGTATCGTCCGAATCACCAACGGGCTGCTGCATGGAAATAGGCTGCTGAGCCATCTTGAGCACACTGCGAACCTTCTCCACCGGCATGCCGCACTCGGCAGAAATTTCATCCGGCGTGGGTTCACGTCCCAAATCCTGTACCAGCTTCTTCTGCACACGCATGAGCTTGTTAATCGTCTCAATCATATGCACCGGGATGCGGATGGTGCGCGCCTGGTCAGCAATGGAACGGGTGATAGCCTGACGAATCCACCATGTGGCGTAGGTGGAGAACTTGTAACCACGGCGGTACTCGAACTTCTCCACCGCCTTCATAAGCCCCATGTTACCCTCCTGAATCAAATCGAGGAAGGCAAGACCGCGGTTGGTGTATTTCTTCGCAATGGAAATCACGAGACGCAGGTTGGACTCAATCATCTCCCGCTTGGCATCCTGAGCATCCTTGACGCTCTGGCGCATGATTTTATAGTGCTCCAGGAACTGTGCAACGGGCATCCAGAGCTGCATCTCAATTTCCTTGAGAGCATCGCGACAGCTATCGTCCTCAGGGTCAGCATCCCGCTGGCGCAGCAGCTTCATCACACGCTGACGAATCTCGCGCAGGCGCCCCACAAAGTCCTCATACACCTTGCTCTTGAAAGAGAAATCACCATAGAAGCCGGCGAGCTTATCGCGCAGTTCCTCAAACTCCTTCTGTGCAGCCGCCACGGACTTCTTGCGTCGGCGGGCAGAGTTGAGTCTCATGTATGCCGCCCGGGCATCATCGTGCATATCCAGTACGCGGGTGATGAGCAGCGTGAGCTCCTTGAGGTATTTCTCACGGCGGTCGATATTCTTGTCCGCCACCACGCGGTCGAAGCGCTCCTGATTCATCATCACCTTGTTGGCCGTATCGCAATAGAACACAGCCGCCAGGCCGAATCGGTGCAGATTCTCCTGTATACTCTTCTCAGCCTGGTCGATACGGCGGGAAATCTCCACTTCTTTCTGGCGGGAAAGCAGCTCCTTGAGGCCCATCTGCTTGAGGTACATACGCACCGGGTCATCCAGAATATCCAGCTTGGCTTCCATCTTCTCCGTCTCGTCCTCCTCGCCGTTATCGGACATGCGCTGACGCTCGCTGTATGAGTCCACGTCAGAGGCATCGATGATATCGAACTGCATACCGCGCAGGCGCTCCATGATTTCCTCATAGTCCTCCGGCTTGATGATATCATGCGGCAGCACATCGTTAATATCGTCGTAGGTAAGGTATCCCTGCTCCTGAGCCAGTCGGATGAGGTCCTTGATTTTCTCCTGCACCTCCGGGGTATTCACCAGCTTACCGCCGGAGCGCTTGATGGCCTCACCGGAGACCTCCAGACGGGTGAGCACAAAGGAATCATCGCGCACCTCCACGCCAATCTCATGGAGATGTTCAAACAGGCGCGCCTGATCGTCATCCTCCGCAGCATCCGGCGGCAGAGAATCCGCAATATCGGAGTCCGTCACATAGCCATTATTCTTCTTGGCAATGGCCAGCAACGACTTGAAAGCATTTTTCAGCGTAGCGTCATCGGAGAAGAAATCCTGAAGCTGCTGAGCCGTCACACGAGGATTAAATGCACCTTTGCGCTTTTTCTTGGGCTTGAGCTCCTCGTAATCGGCTTCCTGCACAGGTTCCGGCTGCGGCTCTTCCTTCTTCGCGGCAGCAGGCTTCGCTGCGGCAGGCTTTTTAGCCGTCGGGGTCTTCTTGGCCTCCGGCTTGGGAGCTTCGGCGGCGGCCTCAGTCGGCGCAGGCGTTTTTGCAGGAGCCGGTTTCGTTTTCGCGGGCTTTTTCGCGGCCTGAGTTGTTGTTTTTTTTGCAGGTGCCGGGGCTTTCTTTTTCTCCGGTGTTACCGCTGGTGCAACTTCTGCCGTCGGATCTTCTGCCACGACGGCTTCTGCGGGCTTTTTCTTCGGGGCTGCCTTGGCGGCAGATTTCGGAGCCGGCTTCTTTGCCGTCTTCGGGGAATCTTTTTTGCTGGTCGACATGATATATGAAAAAATGAGACAATACTCCACCCGTTACGCATTTTGTCAAGTGTCTGCCAAAATGCGTGGCATGATATATAGCACAAATATCATTACCCGCAAGGGGTAAATTGATATTATGACACAAAAATAGCTCTTAAAGCGCTTAAAAGCGGGCAATTCGGCAACTTACTCAATCCAAATGGCCGAATTCCTCATCCAGAGCCGCTGTCACGCGCTCCAATTCCACGGATATTTCCTCCCAGCGGGTAAAGAGGGCTTCATTTTCCCGCTCCAGACGCTGGTATTCCTGCGTCAGTTCCATGAGTTTCCGGTTATCACTCATATTTTCCGGCAGCTCCAGCTCTGCGGATATGGCCTCCTTGCGCTCGTCCCGAACCGCGATATCAGCCTCTACCTGTTCGAGCTCCTTTTGCAGAGGACGCAGCAACGCATTGCGTTTCTCGCGCGCCTGCGCCCGCAAACGCCGCAAATCCCTGCGATTCGCCGGAGCGATCTGTGCAGCCTCCGTCACACTCCCCACTACCGCCGCCTTATTCCGAGCCTCCTCAGCCTCGACGGTTTCCAGATACTGACTCACATTGCCATAGAACAAACGGGGAGCATGCCCCGGGCGAAACTCCAGCACCTTGTTCACGATGGGATCCAGGAATTGCCGATTGTGCGATACGATACAGTAGGAACCCGGGTACTCTGCCAATGCCCGCTGCAACACATCCTGACTCTGGAAGTCCAGGTGGTTGGTCGGCTCGTCCATAATCAGGAAATTGGCAGGCTTGAGCAGCATGCACACCAACGCCACGCGCGAACGCTCACCACCGGATAATACCCCGATTTTCTTGAAAACATCATCCCCTCGAAAGAGGAAGCAACCGAGGATATTTCGCACCATAGGACGCGTTTCACGGCTCGCGGCAGCCTCCACGCATTCCAGCACAGTCTGCTCATTGTCCAGCACATCCGCGTGTGTCTGGGAGAAAAAAGCCACCTGGGTGTGATGTCCGGGCACCACGGTACCGGCATCCACCGCTTCCGTGCCGGATATCAGGCGGGTAAAGGTAGACTTGCCGGAGCCATTCACCCCCACGATAGCCACCCGGTCTCCCTTTTCCATGGTGTAATCATAATCCTCCAGCAACCGTATATCGCCATAGGCTTTGGAAACCTTTTCCAGTTTCACCACGGTATGCCCCCCGGGCGGCGGGGACGGAAAGCGGAAGCTCATCACAGCGTCATCGTCCTCCACCTCAATGAGTTCCACTTTTTCCAGCTGCTTGATACGGCTCTGCACCTGCGTGGCCTTGGTCGCCTTCGCGCGGAAACGGTCGATGAACTCCTGCGTCTTGGCAATCTCGCGCTGCTGGGCTTTCGCCTGGCGTATCAGCACCTCCTTGCGGGCTTTACTCTCCTTCAGGTAGAAGGAGAAATTGCCGGCATATTCCTCTGCCCTGCCATGGTGGAAGGCAATGGTACGAGTCACCAGGCTGTCCAACAGGGCAATATCGTGACTGATGATGCAGATAGCTCCGCGATAAGTACGCAAGCTCTGCTCCAGCCAGCGCTGCGTCTGCAAATCCAAATGGTTGGTCGGTTCGTCCAGCAGCAGAACCTCCGGCTCCTGCAACAGAAGCTTTGCCAGCGCTATACGCATCTGCCAACCGCCGGAAAACTCCCCGCAATCGCGCCCGAAGTCGCTCTCCGAAAACCCCAGTCCGCGCAGAATAGACTCCGCACGGGGACGAAGCGAGGCAGCATCACGATCCTGGAGTATCAGCTCCAGCCTGCCTATTTCCTCCAGCGTTTCGCGGTAGGCATCAGTAGCAGAATCCAAGCGTCGGAGCTCATCCGACAGCTCATCCACCACCTGTTGCAACTCCACGATATTCCCCACACTACCCAGCACCTCATCCAGCAGGGCAGCCCCGGAAATATGGATACCGTCCTGCGGCAGATACCCCACATGAGTGTGCCGCGGCAGCAGGACACGGCCCTGATCCGGCTCCTGCACCCCCACGATACACTTCATGAGGGTGGATTTCCCCGCACCGTTCTGCCCCGCAAAAGCAATGCGCTCCCCGTGCTCCACCACAAAGGACAGAGAATCGAAGAGCACACGGGGTCCGAACTCAATGTGGAGGTCCTGGACCGCAAAGACCATAGGAAGGAGGAGTTACTTGAGCTTGCTGTTCCAGCGCTCGATGTTGCGAGCCTGCTCCTCAAAGAGGTCGGCGCAATCATCGTGTATCTCGATGGCGGTAATCCTGTCGCCCTGCTTGATGCTGTTAACAACCTTCTGGTCAGCATCACTCTTCACCTCACCGAAAATGGTGTGCTTGCCATTGAGCCATTCGGTGGGCACATGCGTGATGAAGAACTGGGAGCCATTCGTCCCCTGTCCTGTCCAGGTACGACCGGCATTGGCCATGGCCAGCAGCCCCGGGCGAGTGAACTTGAGGTCGGGGCGGCACTCATCATCAAACTGATAACCGGGGCCGCCGCAGCCCGTTCCCTGAGGGTCACCGCCCTGAATCATGAAATCAGCAATCACGCGGTGGAAAGTCAGTCCATTGTAGAAGCCCTTGGAAGCCAGATTCAGGAAGCTGGCGGCAGTCATTGGCGTTTTGGAGGCGAACACCGTCAGGTTGATATCGCCCTTGTTCGTCTTCATCGTGATGTTCTTATCAGTTGCCATGCGCGCACCATACCAATCCCCCGCTACCATTTCAAGCCTAAAGCGTGGCATGGCTTCCTCTCCGCATTCTCCGGGCAGCAAAAAACCTCCCGCATCTGCATGCGAGAGGTTTTTTTCGCTCCGGCGGTTGGGGTCGAACCAACGACCTAATGATTAACAGTCATCCGCTCTGCCACTGAGCTACGCCGGATTTTGCTTTCCCCACTCGGTGGGGTGCGGCGGGATATTACTCCTTTTCACTCTCCTTTGCAAGCTTTTTTTGACAAAAAAATCAAAAAAAGTGGAATTTAGGTTGCAATGCGCGGCAAATGAGGGTAAAAAGCGCTCATGGACGACAGCGGCACAACCAAAGGCACCATTCAATTTCAACTCTGGGGCATTCCCGTGGCCATCCACCCGATGTCCTGGATTGTTCTGGCTATCATCGGCGGCGGATTCGGCATCAGCGACCGAGACTCGCTGGTTCAGGTGCTGTGCTTTGTGGCGGCCGGCATGCTCACCCTGCTGGCGCATGAGTTCGGCCATGCGCTCGTCGGCCGCAGCCTCGGCGGCGGAAACGCTTCCATCATCATCGCCGGCATGGGCGGGCTCACACGCCATGAGAGGACACCGTCGTCCCGGTTAAATTATTTCATCACCGTTCTGGCCGGCCCGCTGGCCTCCCTGCTGCTGGGTATTATCGGCGGTGCCGTGCTCGGTCTGCAGCTGGGGCATGTGGGCATCGGTATCCAGCTTGCTCTTTCGCTCCCGGTAAACATGGTCTCTCCGGAGGCCGGATCCCTGCTGGTCAACAGCGGCATTTCTCTCACGCTCTTCAAGCTCTACGCCGCCTTGTTCCTCATCTGCTTCTGGTGGAGCGTCTTTAACCTGCTGCCCATCCTGCCGCTGGACGGCGGCCGCCTGCTGGCCACCCTGCTGCGAAATGACCGCCTTGTCTGCATCATCGGTCTGGTTATCTGCGGCATTCTGGCACTGCTGAGCCTCATTTCCGGCTCCTGGTTCAACTTCCTCATCATCGGGTATCTGGGGTGGCTCAACTGGCAATTCTTCCGCGCACGCGCCTGATACGCATTCCGCACTTGCAATCCCGCAGGCTATCCGCTATCATTCAGCCATGTCCAGCACTTTCGGCTCACAGTTCCGCATCACCACCTGGGGAGAATCCCACGGCACCGGCGTCGGTGTCGTGATAGACGGTTGCCCGCCCCGCATCCCCCTCACCCGCGATATGATTCAGCGGGAGCTGAATCGCCGCCGACCGGGGCAAAGCGACATCGTCACCCCACGAAACGAGGAAGATGCCGTGGAAATTCTCAGCGGCGTGCTAGACGGCCTGACGCTGGGCACCCCGATTGCCCTCTCCGTCCGCAACAAGGACCACCGCTCCTCTGCCTACGATGAGATGCAGCATACCTACCGTCCCTCCCACGCGGATTACTGCTATGATGCCAAATACGGCATCCGCGCCTGGGCAGGCGGAGGCCGCGCCAGTGCCCGCGAAACCATCGGTCGCGTGGCTGCCGGAGCCGTCGCGCGAGCCGTAGTCCAATCACTCTGCCCCGGAGTGGAAATCATCAGCTGGGTCGAACAAGTGCACTGCATCACATGCCCGATCCCCCCGGAAGAAGTATCTGCCGAGACTGTGGAATCCAACATCGTTCGCACGGCTGATGCCGATACCGCCGAACGCATGGCTGCCGCCATCCGCGAAGCCCGCAGCAGAGGAGATTCCCTGGGCGGCGTGGTCGCTTGCACCATCCGCAACTGCCCGGTCGGGCTGGGTGACCCGGTGTTCGACAAGCTGGAAGCCACCCTGGCCCACGCCATGATGAGCATCCCGGCCTGCAAGGGTTTCGAGGTGGGAAGCGGCTTCTCCGCCGCACAATTGCGTGGCAGCGAACACAACGACTCCTACTACATGGAGGGGGAACGCGTCCGCACCCGAACCAACCGCTCCGGCGGCATTCAGGGTGGCATCTCCAACGGCGAGGCCATCAACATGCGGCTGGCCTTCAAACCCACCGCCACCCTCATGCTGGCACAGTCTACCGTCAACGACAGCCATCAGGAGGTAGAATTGCGCGGCAAGGGGCGACATGATGCCTGCGTCCTTCCCCGCGCCGTACCCGTGGTGGAAGCCATGGCATGGCTGACAGTCTGTGACCACCTCCTGCACCAGCGCTCCCTCACCGGCTGCTGATACTACTCCTGCTTCATATTTTGCCCGGCAAAAGCCCGACATGTCACACTTTTGACTTGTCGGGCTTTTGCAGAACGGTATCATAGGAATTGACGTGTCGGATTCTCGCTTGACATTCGGTGTCCCATCCGCTGCGTCACCTTACTCTCCACGATTCCGGTATCCCATTGCCTGTGAGGTCGGATACCGAATCCGATTACCGATACAATATCAATAGTTAATATGTCAGAACATCATACGCAGGGCAGACAGGGCCAGGGAGCCCGTCGCCGCCGCAACAACAAACGTCCCAATCGTCATCGCATGCCGCGCCCGGACGATAAGAAAGTGACGAAACCCTCCCTTGTACAGCGCATCCTCAGTTTCTTCGGTTTCGGCAAGAAAAAGAAAAATGCTGCCAACGAGAACGCCGACAGGAACAACCGCAAACAACCCCGCCAGAACGTGCGTGTGGCCAAGGGACGCAACCAGGAAGCCAACCACAACGGCGGTAATCCCGCCGCCCGCGGCCGCCGACGCGCCACCTCCGTGCCGCCCACCCGTAACGCCCGTCTCTACGTGGGCAACCTCTCCTACGAGGCATCGGAATCCGAGCTGGAGGACCTCTTCAAGGGCTTCGGTGATGTCCGCAGCGTGGAAATCATCTACAACAACCGCACCTACAAGAGCAAGGGCTACGCCTTTGTGGAAATGCGCAAACTGGAAGACGCGCAGCGAGCGGCGGAAATCCTGCACGGCCAGCCCTTCATGGGTCGAGAGCTCATGGTGAGCGCCGCCAGCGAGAAATCCCCCGATACCAATCAGGAAGAATCTCCCACCTCTGCAGAAGCCCCCGAAGAGAAGGCTGAATAACATTTCCGCCTATTTTTTATTCACAACCGACCGATGACTTTCCATCGGTCGGTTTTTTATGGGATTTAGCAATTTACATTTCGCCGCGAAGTGTGCTAGAATGCAGGCATGTACATACAGGATCAACTGGGAGAAATACGAAATGCCATTGCTGAGGCGGCGGCACGGGTCGGGCGTACTGCGGAAAGTGTCACGCTGCTGGCGGTCAGTAAAACATTCCCGGTGAGCGATATCATGCAGGCTTATGCCGATGGTCAACGCATTTTCGGAGAGAACCGCCTGCAGGAAGCCATGGAGAAAATGCCGCAGATGCCGCAGGACTGCGAGTGGCATCTCATCGGGCCGCTTCAGCGCAACAAGGTACGCAAGGCTTTGGAGCAGGGTTTCGCGCTCATCCAGGCTGTCGATTCCATGAAGTTGGCGGCAGCGATTTCACGCATTGCCGGTGAGCTGGGCATCACCGCCCGCATCCTGCTGGAAGTGAATATCGATGGGGAGGCCAGCAAGCACGGCTTCACGCCCGAGGAACTGGAACAGGAGTGGCCCGCGCTCACGGAGCTGCCCGGGCTGGACATACGCGGGCTCATGTGCATCCCCGCCCCTGTGGATGACCCGCAGGAGGCCCGCCCGGCCTTTGCAGCCCTGCGAACACTGGCAGAGCAGCTCCGCGAGCGCGGTCCTCTGCCCCTGCCGGAGCTTTCCATGGGCATGAGCCATGACTTTGAAGTAGCGGTAGAGGAAGGCGCCACCATCGTGCGCGTCGGTTCCGCGATTTTCGGCAAGCGGGACTATACCTGATAGCTTTTTCCTTTTCAGCTGCACAATCGAGTAGGGGGACTTTCGTCCCCCTCTCACACCACCGTACGTGCGAATTA
>CAYYKC010000032.1:0-22469 GCA_964471605.1 uncultured Akkermansia sp.
GTCATCGCATTTGAAATGCGACACTCGGGATGATTACAGCCTTATCAAAAGAAAATGAACGGTCACATCCCCCATTCTCGTCAGTCGGACAAATTCAACTTGAAATCACAGGAGAAGCTGGTAGAATGATTGGCGCTTATGAGTATGGTACGCGCGGAGCATTTGCACAAGGTCTTTGGCCGGTTCACGGCGGTAAAGGACGCGACGTTTACGGTTGAAAAAGGGGAAATTGTGGGATTCCTGGGGCCGAACGGTGCCGGAAAGACCACAACGATGAAGATGCTGACGGGCTTTCTGCCGCCGACCGCCGGAACCGGTAGCATAGCCGATTATGATATCATCGACAATCCTCTGGAAGCCCGCCGACATCTGGGCTACATGCCGGAAAACGTGCCTCTGTACGAAGACATGCGCGTGTATGAGTACCTGGAGTACCGAGCCAGACTCAAGGGGCTGTACGGGTCTTCCGTACGTCAGCAGATTGGCTGGGCCATTGACCGCTGCGGGCTTGAACCGAAGAGAAAAAATCTTATCCGCACGTTATCAAAAGGTTATCGTCAGCGAACAGGTTTGGCAGACGCCTTGCTGGGCAATCCGGACCTGCTGATACTGGATGAGCCGACGAATGGGCTCGACCCCAACCAGATTCGCCAGATACGAGAACTGATTCGTTCTCTGGCAGAGGAACACACGGTCATCCTTTCCACCCACATTCTGAGCGAGGTGGAAATGATATGCAACAAAGTCATCATCATTGACCAGGGTGTTATCAAAGCTGACGACACGCCGGCTAACCTGACGAGAGGGCTGCGGGCTGCAGGACGCGTTTCCATTGAGTACAAGGGTGAACTTGCTCCCGTTGTGCAGGCTCTGGAAGACTTTGCCCCGGTGAAGAAGGTCATCGTGGAAGAGCCCCTGCCCGGCGGCTGGAATCGGCTCATCGTGCGTGCCGAACCCGGTACGGATACGCGAGAAAAAGCGGCGGCCATCATTGCTGCACACGGTTATCCCATGCGCCATATTTACCGCCATATCCCCAGTCTGGAGGATGTGTTCGTCGAAATGACCCGCCGGGACTGATAATTTTAACATTCTGAACACAATATGGCAACTGATTCTGAGACAATTAAACGCCGAAAGAGCTGGTTTTACACGCTTTATACCATTTTCAGTCACGAGCTGCGAACATTCCTCGGCACGCCGTTCGGCTGGGTGCTGCTGGCCTGCACGATGGGGCTGCAGGGCTTCTGGCTGCAAACGGTCTTGCAGACTATGAGCAAGGCCAGTGGTGAGGGCGTGATGTACTACATGCTCAACAATGTGAACTTCTGGTTCTACTTTATCTTTATCTTCCCGCTCATCACCATGCGTTCCATGGCGGAGGAAGAAAGACTCGGCACGTTGGAAGGCTTGCTCACAGCACCCGTAACCACAACACAAATTGTTCTGGGTAAGTATTTTGCTATTCTTCTCTTCTACATTGTGCTCTGGTTGCCCATGATGCTGTACCCCTGGATGAGCGATTTGGGTAATGTGTACACCAGTCTGCGCTATGATATTGACCCCGTGGGTAATATCGATTACCGCCTGGCAGACTGGATTGGGCCGTATCTGATTCTGGGGCTCTCCGGCATGTTCTTCATTGCTCTGGGGATACTCTGTTCCTCTCTGACCCGCAGCCAGATTATCGCCGGCATTCTCTGCACCTGTCTCATGATTATGTACTATTTCATGGGCCGTGTGACGGAGCTCTGGGGAGAGTTCCCGGCGGCACCCATCTTCCACTATATTTCCTGCACGGAGCAAATCAGCGCTTTCTCCCGCGGGTTGATAGATTCCCGGCCTGCTGTGCTCTATGTCACGCTGACCATCCTCACCCTCGGGCTCACGAAACGCATCGTTGATTACCGCCGCTGGCACCGCTGATTTTCTTTACCGTCACAACCTTTTTTTCTTTCTTCCCATTATGAGTAAACAAGGATACACCGGGCATCCGGATGCCCGCAAGGCCAAGAATAATCCCCTGGCCTGGATTAATCTGATACTGCTCTCCGTCATCGTCATCGGGGCGAATTACATCGGCTGTCATGAATATGCGCGCTATGACCTGACGGAGGAACAGCGCTATACCATCTCGGAACGCACCATCAATGTGCTCTCCAGCGAGCGCGTACAAAAGCGGGAGACTCCTGTCCACATTATCTTTGCCTTCAAGCGTAATACCACCAACTACGCGCGGATGCGCTCCCTGCTGGAAGAATATGAACGCTACGGTAAAGGTAAGATAACCGTGGAGTATTTCGACCCCATTCGCCAACCGAACCGTGCACGCGAAATTGCACAGATATACGGGGTGGAGTTTAATCAGAACCTTTGCGTGATAGATGCCCGAAAGGACAAAACGCAACCGCTCAAGACTTTCGAATCCGACCAGAGCGACCGCAAACACGTACGCATCCGCCCGGGTACTTCATTCATCAAATACGAAACGCTGCCGGACGAGAGCCGCCGCGCCGTGGCGCTGATGATGGATGAGGTTGTCTGCTCTGCCATCACGGAAGCCGTAGAGGGTGAAATGAGAAGAATGTATGTTGCCGAGGGCAAAGGCGGCGTTTCCCGTGACAATCAGGACCTGTTGGAATCCATCGGGCGCATGGCCACGGCTCTCAATATCCAGCTGTCCTGGGTCAACCTGGCAGATGTAGAGAAGTTGCCGGACGATGCCGAGGGCCTCTTTGTGATTTCTCCGAACACGGACTTTACGGAGGCAGAGATGAACGTCGTCCGCGAGTTCTGGGAGAGGGAGGGGCGCAATGCCTTTATGGTGGCGCTGAATCCGGATTCTCCCAAACTTCCCCGCTTCTACCGATTCCTGCGTGAGCAGGGTATCCGCCCCAACTCTGACCGAGTCCTGCTCCGCGACCGCAATCGTGCCTACTATGACATCTCTGCCGTGTTCCCGAAGAGTCTGGATTGCACCCGCAGCTTCTGGAACGGATCCACCCATGTGGACGGGCAATGCATGTCCCTCTCTCTGGAGCATGCGGACGAAAACGCGGCATCTTTACGCAGACTCTCCTTGTATCCCCTGCTCCTTTCTTCCGCAGAATATTATGGAGAAACCCGGCAGGACCTCAAGCCTCAGTTCACGCCGAACGAGGACAAGGAAGGCCCGCTCTGTCTGATTGCCGCCGTCACTCGCGGTAATGTCAAGGATCCGAACAACCTGTCCACTATGGTGGTGATGGGCAACGTGACGATGCTTTCCCGTGAGAACGCAAGAACTGAGCAACGCGATTACATGCTCACCCTCTGGTCGTGGATGTGCAATCGCTCGGAATACTCCGGCAAGAGTGCCAACCAGGATTTGACGATGAAGATAGACCTGCACCGGCACTCTCGTCATGCGCTGGAGTATCTGACTCTGGTATTCATGCCGCTGAGCGCATTGCTCATCGCTCTGTTTATCTGGAACACGAGACGCCACTGAGAAACCGGCTTCATTCCATGAGAATCATTTACACCATCGCGCTGACTCTACTGGCCGCAGCTGTCACGGTACTGGCTGTATTCCAGGCAGTAGACGGCAATTTATCCCGCATTACCGGCATCTACAGATTCCGGGCCGGGATGCCTCTCTTTTCCGGAGAAAATACGAAAAAGCTCCATGATGTCTGCTGGATGCGTATCTCTGATTTGCACGACAAGATTGAGTGTGATCGCGATTCTCTGGGTGTTTGGTGGATTCGGCAGCCTTTTGTTGACCGCATGGCACCGGAAGCCGTCCAAGCCATTCTCAATTTTACGGCCAATGCGAAGGTAGTGAGCAGTCTTGAGCGCAATGAGGAAACAAAAAAATACATGCGCGAATATGGCGTAGAAACATCCCCCATCCATGTTACGCTCAAAGTTCCGCAGGGAGAAAAGGGTGACTACACCACGGTAGCCCGCTACACCATGGGTAACACCTCCCCCTGGCTGGCAGAAGTGGAAGACAGCGAAGCACTGATTCCCACCACCTATCTGCGCACCAATTTTTATGGCCGCGATAAACGCGTTCACGTGGTCAGCGGAAATATTCTGCATCATTTCAAGAATGGTTTAATGTCTCTGCGAGA
The DNA here is from genome assembly GCA_964471605.1 of uncultured Akkermansia sp. Classification (GTDB taxonomy): domain Bacteria; phylum Verrucomicrobiota; class Verrucomicrobiia; order Verrucomicrobiales; family Akkermansiaceae; genus Akkermansia. Next base: position 4,119 of record CAYYKC010000032.1, read on the forward strand.
CCCTCGTCCCCTGCTCTTTGACCAGGAGCAACTCCATGAGATTTCAATAATCTGCGAGGAACAGACGCTGCGACTGAAACGCACCGGAACGGAGAACTGGAGTATTCTGTCGCCTGTCATTACAGCAGCAGATACTGAAAAAGTCAATCAACTGGTACAGGAGTTAAAGAATCTGACGGCTGTTCGGGTGGAAGACCCTGAGTCAATCGATTTGCCGGACAAACCGCAACTGCGTATCAACTTATCGGTGCAGGGTTATGATAAACCCATGGAACTGACGCTCTATCCTGCGTTCCGCAAGGAAGCGGGTGACCAGATGCTCTGTTACGCAACGGTCAATGACAGAGATGCCGTATTTACCCTACAGGCGGATCGGAGCGTGTTACGCAAAGGCAGTTATGCTAATCTGGTGAATGCCATCTGCGATTTACCTGTTCTGCCGGATAAGGCATTGGCACAGGTGCGTCTGCAAAACAGTACCACGTATACCAACGAGCTGCCGCTCACGCTTGAGCAACTACGCTCCCTGAAGTTTGCCGATGTGGATGCTGCGGATGTGTCCCGCATCGTGTTGCGCACCTCCAATGCCGTCAACGGAGCTATCCGTCTGATGATGGTGCCGGGTGATAAGGACAGTCAGGTGGGCGATATGTGGTTGTACGCTTCTGCCGACACGCCGTTCAGAAAAGCAGACAACGCAGCGGTGATGCGATTTTTGAATGGCTTGAGCGAAATTCCGGTGCAGGAAGTTGTGGCAGATGCCGCGCCGGGCGAAGATATGGGGCCGCTCAAGCATCTGTACGGCTTAAACGACCCACGTTACATCATCTATGTGTTGCCCAGACCTTGCGTGGTGCGGGCTACGCTCTTCGGCCATGACTTACCGTTGGTCAAAGACCGTTCACCCCGCATATTCCTCATTCGTCGTCATCCTGATCCCGGCACGGGACGCATGGCATGGTTCGGCATGGAGGAAGGCTCTAACTCCATCTGCCGACTCAGTACCAAGTTTACGCGTCTGCTGGCTCTTCGCCCGGAAAAATGGAAGGAAAAACAGGTGCTTTCTTTCCCGATTTCTGCCGTCCGTAAACTGACTCTCGGCTTCCAGCAAGCGCCGCTGGAACTGGATTTCGATTATATTGAAGAGTCATGGAAAGGACGCATCAATGGTGAAGATGTAACACCGCGTGTCAACCCTCACCGCGCCACGCATTATGTCAGAAATCTATTGAAGCTCAAAGCAAATCAATGGCTTGAATATAATGATGCAGACGCACTGGCAGCACTGCAGAATCCCGTATTTTCCGTTAAGCTGGAACTGGAGATAACGGATTATTCTGATGCGGAATCCAGCATCGTTGAGCAACAACATGAATCCGACTCCGGCACACCGGAAGATATGCTGACGGAAACGGATGAGTTTGACCAACATCTGCGAGAGCTTGCCCTGGCAGAAAGAAAAACGCACAAGGAAACAAGAACTCTGGAAATTTCTCCGGCTCAGGGGGACAGCGACAAGCCGTTCTTCTATGGCCGCATTGCAGAAACAGGTGAACTCTTCATCCTGAGCTTTGATGATGCACAGGGGCTCGCCGGTGATATTATCGACATGTAATTTCTTTTCATCATCTATGTGGCAATGGCATAAAACAGCATCGGCTGAACACGAAGAACTCTGGCAACAGCGACTGAGCGCCTACCCCGGAACTGTCATCTCTGCCGGATTTCAGGCAGAACGCATCTCCATCGATGTCTACACAGAGACGGCGGAGGAAGCACTGGTTCTTCAGGCTTGCTACGGTGGCAATGCCTGTGCGTTACCTGATACGGACTGGGTTGCGGCAACGGCACCCGAAAACACCCCGCCCCTCATCATTCGGGATAAAATTGTCATTTCGGCTTCTGCCGACCCGAACATCCTTGCGGAATTAAAAGACAAATACAAGGGGAGAATCATCCTTACCTTCCCGGCAGAACAAGCTTTCGGCACCGGCAATCATGCCACAACCTCTACCTGTCTCCGCATGCTCTGCGACCATGTGCAGCAGATAAATACACCCTGGACGCTCACCGATATCGGCTGTGGGACGGGTGTTCTGGCACTTGCCGGGCTCAAATTGGGTGCATCTCGTGCCATCAGCTTTGATTTTGACCCCAAAGCGGTTGAAGTAGCACGACGGAACATCAAACGCAATGGCGGTGCAGACCAGCTCAGGCTCTTTCAGGCAGATGTGTTCGAATGGAGCCCGGCAGAGGGTGAGCAATCCGACGTCGTGCTGGCCAACCTCTTCTCAGCGGTGCTGCAGAAAGCGTTTCCCCGCCTCAAAGCAGCCATGAAGCCGGACGGCATTCTCATCATATCCGGCATTCTCAACACACAGGCAGATGAAACGATACGGGCTGCTGAGGCAGAGGGACTGCAGATGCTGAAAAAAGTCTCCCGAGGCAAATGGACGACGGCAAAGTTGAAAATTGCATGAATATCCTCGCTATAGAGACTTCGCTTCCCCATGCGTCCCTCTGCCTGTACAGGGACGGCGATATCGTATTCCAAACCCAATGGATAACTGAGCGCAACCACGATGAATGGCTTTTCCCGGCCTTGCAGAAGGCAATGGATATGCTGAATGATTCCGCGCTGAATCTCATTCTTGTGGGCGCCGGTCCGGGCAGCTACGGCGGCGTTCGCGTTGCACTTGCTGCGGCCGTGGGAATCGCGCAGGTCACGGGGGCTGCTGTTGCGGCGCTGTGTTCCTGGGCTCAGCTGGCAGAAGCAGGAGCAGTAGTTGTATCTGATGCACGCCGTGGCGGTTGGACAATGCGACGTGCAAACGGCAAAATCGATGTTGTATCTACTGAAGACCTGAAACGGCTACAGGAAGAAGGTGTCAGAATCCTGACCATTGAAGCACACGGGGTGATGCAAGCAAAGGGAATAAGCCCGGACGCAGAAGGACTGCAACCCACGGCCGGAGGATTGGTGCAGACGTGGCTTGACATGTCGCCCGATGAACAGGCTGCGGCGCTGAATGCTCCGGCAGAGCCCATTTACGTTCGTCCGCCCCATATTACCAAAGCCGTCCACAAACCGTGGGAAATTCGCCGCTGACATGTCCAATACATCCCCCATTATACATGCTTGCCAGCGGTGTGGTGCCTGCTGCCGCTGGGAGGGCGATGTCTGCCTTACAGATGCGGATATTACAGCTATTGCCGAGTTTCTGGGCATGAAAGAGGAGGATTTTATCAATTCTCTCTGTCACTTGCAACGCAACAGACGAGGTCTCTCCCTCATTGATGCTGAGGATGGTGCTTGTATCATGCTTCAACCCGATAATACCTGCAAAATACAGTCCGTCAAACCGCAGCAGTGCAAAGACTTCCCCCATCGGTGGAATTTTCCGGGATGGGAGCAACGCTGTCCCGGAGCCGGAAAAGCGCAATCACCATCATGATTTTCAGGGATTTCAGAGCTAAAACGGTTGTGACATGGCTGCATCTCTGGCGGCGCAAGCTGCTGCGCTGGCGTAGCAACCTGGCCGGTGCGATTTTCCGCATCTCGCCCCGGAATCTGATTCTCAGGGGGGAATCTCGTCGTGCTCACGCCGGCACCATCGTTGACCTCTTTGCCTCTATCATGGTGCAGGTGGAAGGATTGGATGAGGATAAGATGGAGAGTGCGCTTGATATCCTGCGTCATGACTTCCCCAACGTAGAACACATCTGGCTCGCCGAGCGTTTTCAGGTTGCTTATGAGGCCAGATATCCTCTGGAGGTGACACTGAGTCTGGCTTCTGCCAATCGCTCGGAAGCCGAGCGTATAGCCCTTGCTCTGGAGATTTACACGTTGCTGCACCGCCTCGGTCGCGATGTGATGAACGCGAATCTGTTCCGAGACATCACCGTTGGATTGTACCTTCCCGGGATGAGCCGGGTCATTGAGACGCTGATGGCAACTCCCGGCATGGAGGCACAGCGCCCCATGGAAAGCCTGACATTCTCATCTGCGCTGAAAGAGAACAGCGTCATGCTGCCGGCGGAAGACAGAGACATTCAATTCCGCGTTATCCGCTGCGTTAATCTTCTGTTGGTCGTCAACGATGGAGAAGAACCGATTACCGTCAGGGGGCAGCAATTACGCAAGAATGAAGTATTACCTCTTTCTGCCTCACATATGGTGGAGCTTCGCCATCATTACTTCTCGTATAACAGCATCCTGCTCCTGCTGCAATGTCGATATACCGGGGCAAAAATTGTTAACTACATCCATCTGGAGGGAGACCGATTAGCTGTCACTCGCCAACGCCCCATTAACAGCATCGCCCGCATCAAGTTCGGCATCCATGTCGAAATTGAAATTTTGAGACAGAACGCCATGTTCTGTCTGGATGGGAAATTGATGCTCAACGGGGATTCTGTCACGACCTCCTATTATACCCCATTCACCGTCAAAGGGCTTGGCCCTTACACCTTCGCCGACATTTCCGATACGGATACGACAGGCCACAGTTTCCAGCTTGACCCGGGAATCCGCCGCATAACCGTCACCAACCTGCCGTACATGAACAGGCCCGGGGTGCTGATGCTGACCCCCTGGCTTGCGCCCGGTGTTGTATTCGAGGTACAGTTCGATAAAACCACCCATGCGGGAACTCTCCGCGTTTTGGAAAGTAATGGCAGTTCCCTCAAAATTAATGATATCCCGGTTAAGGGTGAAACGGAGCTTCGCGACGGCGACCTCATCGGATTGAGTGCCTCCCAGTACCTGCGTTGCCGCTTCTCTGCCGGAGTTCTGGAAGAAGAATCTTCCGTCATTACAACGTTGAGCGTACGAGGACTCACTCGCGACTTCGGGCGTGCCGGTCGAGTGGTAGATAACATCGTATTCTCCCTCAAGCGGGGAGAAATGGCCTGCATTCTGGGGCCCAGCGGGTCCGGTAAAAGCACCCTGCTCTCCATGCTGGCCGGGCATCTGGAGCCATCATTCGGCTCCATCCGCTACAATGGGGAACGGCTTACACCCGATTCCGAAAATCTGCGGCGCCATATTGCCTTCATACCTCGGGAGGATATTCTTGATGAAGCCATGACCGTGGGTGAACATGTCTATCAGGCCTCCATCGCCAGAAGACCGCGTCTCTCCCACACCGAAAGAAAGCGTAGAGTACTTTCCGTTCTGGGATTTGTGGGTATCGGGCATTTGTCCAACCGCACCGTGGGCAGAGCCGGGGAGAGAACCATTTCTGACGGTGAGCGTACACGCCTGAATCTGGGTCTTGACCTCACCGGCACTGCAGAAGTATTCCTGATAGATGAGCCCATCAGCGGCCTGTCATCCCGCGATTCTGAGCGGGTAATTGACACGCTGGAAGAAATGTCGCACGGTCGCATCATCCTCTGCACCCTTCACCGTCCGGCGCAGACCCTGCTCAATCGTTTCGATAAGGTCATGGTGCTTGACGGCCACGGTAAAATGGCTTTCTGGGGCACGCCCGGGGAGATGGCAACATATTTCCGAGAAGCTGCAAAAGACCTTAAACTCAAAGTGCCGGCGGAGGCAATCTCCGCCGGTGGTGCAGACTATGTTTTTGAAGTGTTGGAAGCACCTTTTCGCCGCATCGGCTCCACCCGAGCCTCCGATCCTTCTCTCTGGCAATCACGCTTTGAAAAATCCCCGGCCTATGCTGCAGAAGCTGAAAATAACAAACAGCGAACGGGAGAAAAAAGAAGCATTCCACGCTTACCCAAAAGAACACCGCTTGAACTGTGGCGACTTTTCCGTCTCTGGATATTGCGTACCTTCTTGTCACGTGTGCGTAGTCGCATGGGATTGTATGCAGTCCTGTTGGAAGGCCCCGTGCTTGCATTGCTTATTGCCGGCACGTTGCGCGCCGCTAGTGATGTTCCTTATACTTTTTATAAGGCGTTGCACATCAATGAGTACTTATTTCTATCGCTGGTACTGGCCATGTTTTTTGGCCTGACCGATTCAGCATGCGAAATCTTAAGAGATAGGCCCATTCTTCGTCGCGAAAGTAATTACCGACTTTTCATCCCGGGCTATCTGCTATCCAAAGTTCTGGTGCTGACCTGTATCGCCGGACTACAGTGCGCTCTCTACCTCATTGTAGGGAATCAGATTCTGGGAATTTACGGTATGTTCTGGGAGCATTTTCTGGTCATGCTGTTAACCTCTTTCGTCGGCATTGCTCTTTCTCTCATGGTCTCAGCTTTCGTTCGCTCTGACCGCACAGCCCTCAATATCGTTCCCCTGCTCCTCGTGCCGCAGATTCTTCTGGCCGGAGCCATGGTGCGCTTTGAGGAAATGAACGAATTCAGTCCCGAAATACCTGATGGTATTATCCCGGAAGTGATTGACTTCCGACTTTCCAATCTGAGACACCGTGTTGCCTATCAGGACGAAGTCACTCACGAAATCACCAGCAAATCCGTACCGCTCATTGCCGAGTTCTGCCCTCTTCGGTATGCTTTTGAAATGATGTTCGTTATTCAGACATCTGAGAACCTCTGGGATAAGGCCAATGATGAGGTCAACAGCAAACGTGAGCTTTACAAACAATCCGGCAGTACGGAGCAACTTCGCTACATCCAACGCGCAGCCCTTGCGTTCAATGGAAGTGCTGCGTCTGTACGCGAAGCCAGAGAATTATTGCGACGCGTACGAAAAGCCGCCAGAATAGAAGACGAGCAATATCTGGAATCCATCTTCAGCACGTTAGACAACAGAGCCATACACGACAACGACCAACCCGCGGAATTCTACTTTTCCAATCGTAAGTTAGTCTCCATCCGAGAAGGCGTCAATACAGCCCGCAAGGATGTGCGACAATCAGAGCAGCGAGGCTTCTTCCTTGCTCCGCGTCAAGCTCCTCCTTTCTCCACCATTGACCAGGAAACGGACGAAAATTCCGTTTCAACAGTACAGCGAAATGCTATCTACCTCTTCATCATGGGACTTGTTCCCATCCTGCTGGCCGGATGCCGACTCCGCCGCATTTGTCGCGGGGAATAATATCCGGGAAGGTTCAGTCTTTATGGTTTCACATCCCCAATCTCTGTTGCCAGTCTCTCATCAGGACGGCAAAAGGCTCTCGCGATTCTGCGTTGTTCTTATGAGGATTTGCATCAAAAGCCCTGTTGTAATCTCCCCTCAGCAACCAGCAAAGAGAATATAGTTCATCGTCCAGATAAGGTTTGCCGAGTTTTTTTGCGAGAAGCCGCATTTGCTCCGGTTCGGCATCCGGGTGGAATTGCTCCGGGAAGCGCCTTTGCAGCATATCAAAAGCCTCTGCGGCAACTCGGCAATACTCCTGTTGCACGGCATGTTCGGCCTGCTCCAGCGGGGTAAAATGAGTCGTATCCATCCGGCGCAATATATCCAAAGCAGAAGCAGGATTACCCGAAGACATGAGTGCACGGACATGTTTTCTGCTGCCCTGCACCATGACCCGCGGCAAATTTCGCCGCTGATTCCGGACGGCATCTGCCATAATCGCCGTCACAGGTGACGCAGCCAGGGCTTCCGCTGCCGCATCCAGGCAGGATGTCGCTTCCGTTGCTTTTCCGTAGCTGATGTAGCTTCGAGCTGCAGCCATGAGTATAGCTGAGCGCAGGGGCGCAGGCAGCTCTGCCGGAACAGCCTCCGGCATCACACGCCGAGCCTCAAACATGGACGGTAATGCCGAACAAAGGGCTGCCAATCTGCGGGCATATACATCCCCGGCGGCAGCTTCATCAATCCGCTGTCGAAAAATGGCTGTACCTTCAGCAGCAAATACGGACAAGTCTTCATTTGCCAGCAAACACATCAGAAAAGAAGCCAACTTCACCGCTGGGTCACTGCCCTGTTCCGACAGGCGGCGAAATATCTGTGCTGCATTGTTGAAATCTCCGTCCGAGAGTTGCTCACAAGCACTCTTCAGAGACTCATTCTCCGGCCATGAGACATGGGAACGCACCGTGATTGACTCATATGCCGGCGGTGGGGAAGAGAGAAAAGCAGTCCCAACAGCTGCACCGCATCCCGCAAGTATTACTCCCGCAGAAACCGTAAGAGACATTCGGCGATTTCGACGGCGTTTTTGGAGTTCATCGGATGCTTTGCCTATACCGGACTGTACTTCCTCAATCTCATCCAGCAACACCTCATAATCTATCGGTCGATTGGATGGTGCGAACGCAGTCATGTGGTCAATAAGGTCGCATAAGGCCTCATCCAGATGAGGATAAAGCTCGCCCATGGGCTTCATCTCCCGCTTCAACTTCAGCAATGCACCTAAATCTTCCACCGATTCGGAATAGTTGATAACGCCGGTGATCATGCTTCTCAGCGTCATGCCAAGAGCATAGATATCGGTTCTGGCGTCCTCCGGCTTCCCTTCCAGCGTCTCCGGCGGAACATAAAAGGGAGTCGCCCAGATAATTTCCTCACGCGCTGCGTCAGGACGATCTTCCAGAGAAAGGCCGAAGTCCAGCACCTTTGCCTGTCCATCGGGCGTGATAATGATATTGCCCGGTTTCATGTCACGATGCAGCACACCGGCATTCTTCGCAGCCTGTAATCCGGAGGCCACCTGACGGATCACATCCAGAGCTTCATCCTGCATCAGGCATTTATGCTCCGACAGCAATAGCTCAAGGTTCTTCCCCTCCACCTTTTCCATGGCAATATAAAATTGCCCGCGCGACCAACCGGCTGTATAAACAGAAACGACATTTTCATGTCGGACACGTGCCATCATGGAGCACTCGCTCTCAAAACGAGATATGCGCTCAGGATTATCCCGATAACTGTCATTCAGCACCTTAACGGCCAGTTCTCGTCCCAGCACCAAATCCCGGGCGCTGAACACCACGCTCATTCCCCCGATGCCGAGGATACTCTCAATACGAAAATTGGCCAGAGAACAATGCGCCCTGCTCTTCTCTCCGCAGGTGGGACACTGCACTTCGGCATAAAACCCAAGCGATGACACGTCCAGAGATGTGCCGCATTTCGGGCAGACATGGATGTCACTCGGTTGTCCGGCCATAGGAAGAGCGAATTGAAAAACCGGGGGAAGTCCCCCTCCCCCGGTATGATAAATCAGCAATCAGGCTACATCAGCCCAGCTTGGGCAGAGAGGCAGCAGCCACAGCCTGGCCATGGCGCTTGGTCTTTTCATCCGGCACGCAGAGCGTGATGGAGAGTTCGGGGAACTCACCCTTGAGCACTTCGTTGGCCTTGTCAATGATAATCTGACCACCTTCGCCCGTAGCCACACGTCCGAGGAAGAGAAGATTGCGGATGGCGTAGAACTTGGAGAAGTAGGCAATTGTGTAACCGAACTCCACGCCGATGGTCTCGTAAATCTTGCGAGCGCGGTCATCGCCCTCCAGCATGGCGGCCTGCACCTTCTTGAGCTGCTCCGGATAGGGCATGCTGCCGAAGTCGAATCCGGCGCGGGGAGCCAGACGAGCCACAGCCTGCTGGGAGAAGTACATGGCACCCACACCCTTATCCTTGGACCATTCGTCCACACCACCGTCTTCCTGGTAGTCCACCGGCACGAACGCCAACTCGTTAAGCCAGGGCATGATGTGACCCTCGGGGTCCACATAACCGGCAGCCAGAGAGGTACCCATAGCGATACCGAGCACGGCATCATCGTTCATGCCCATGGCACCGGCCAGAGCCGTCACTTCACCGTCATTCACCACCTCAAAGGGAACTTCCTTGCCCATGCGCTCGCTCCAGCGATCCTTGAGCGTGCCGAACATGCCACGAATGACATTCTGGAAGTCCTCCGGAGAGATGCCGCGGAAGAGAGAACCCACGCGGGGCTCGCTGTTCACATACACACCGGCAGCGGAGCCACCGATGGCATCCACCTGCGGCAGGTGAGCGGCGGCGCGCAGCAGAGAGTCATCCACACCCTCAAGCTGATAGTTGGGGTCAGTCTGGTGGTAGGGATCCCAGACCACTTCTTCGGAGTACACCACCTCTCCGTTTACCACGGCAGCGCACTTGCGGTCAGAGCCACCCAGGTCGAACCCGATGCGGTAGCCGTCCAAGTTGCGGCCCAGCGCCACGGAAGTAGAGTTCTCCGCAGGAAGCTCCGCAGCAGAAGCTACCTTCTTCACCTCGATAGGCAGGTCATAAATCTTTTTACCGATGAAGTCCCAGTCGAACTCACGGGCACCACCGGCGCTGTATGTAGCCGCCAGCATGTCGGCAATCCGGTCATCACCGGCAACCAAGATGGTGCAGCCGCCCTTCATCCAGAGCAGGAACTTGACGATACGCTCAATGTAGAGGTTGTTCAGTGCAACATTCTCGCCCTCCTGGGGAAGAATCTTGCCACTCCAGCGGAAGCAGGTACCATCAAGACGAGTAAGTGCCAGATCCACTGTATGAGAACCGGGGGTAGCAGCTACCTTTTCCTCAAAAGCCTTGTTCCAAAGCACCGGGGCAATAAAGCCCGGGTCGAGCACGGGGGTGAATTTCGGTTGAATGTTCATAACGTACGCAGCAACTTATACCATGATATGCGAGCGTTGACAAGTTAAAAATCCGTTAGTCATCCGGAGTGCGCAAAAAACCGCTTTGGTTGACGCGTAATGCACTTGTCAGAACGCCGGAAATGGTGTTTGATATGGGGCGATGGAGCATCGGCATATCAGAGGAAAACGCATCAGCGCCATCTTGCTGTGCGTGCTGCTTTCTCTTCTGCTGCACCTGATACTGGCTTTCCTTCTGATTCTTTCCACATCGGCTGTGGCGAATAAGGACACACCGACGGCACCACCCTCTGCAAAACAACGCTTCGTGCGTATCCAACGAAAAAATAGCACACAACAGAAACAACAGGAAGAACAGCAGCGGATTCCCTTTGCCAAGACCTCAGCAGACGTCCCCCAATCACTGCCGGAAAGAACAGATTACGAGGGCAGCCGTAACACTCGTGCTGCTAGTGAAGCAGATGCAGAGCACCTCCGCAGTGAGCAGGATGCTCCGGCTCAACGCGGCGAGAAAAAAGACGAAATCGTCACCTTTGAACAGGAGCGACAGGATGGACCGCTTGAGCACGAAGGACAGAAACCGCAACAGCCACCTGCACCAGCCCGGACCCCGGTAGCTACCCATGAGACACTCCCTCATCCGGAGCTCCCCCAGCCCCCTGCACAGGGGCGGGAAGATACCACCGGAACAACACCCCATGCATCCGACACGGAGACATTGACCGCACGAAGCGTTCATTCCCGGAAAAAGCAGGAGACAAATGATCGCGGCGAACTCCTCCTCAGCGATGAAGAACACCCGGAAGCCCCCATCAACGCTGATACCCCGGCCACAGCTGCCGTCACCGGCAGTTCAGACGGCATAGCACCCACCCCTGCCCCTCCGCAGGCCGCTCGCAAACAACGCCCCATCTTTTTTGACCCCAGTCTGGCATCCGCGCAACCGAACGCCATCGGATTCCGCACCACAGAGCGGCGCTCCCGCAGTTCCGGTCGCTTTGTTGTGGGCAAAGGCGCTGCGCTCAATGTCAGCGCTACGCCGCTTGGCCGTTACGAAAGCGAAATCTACCGTCGCATCGCTTATTACTGGTACCGAGCCTGCGACGATCACAGAGGAGACATCATCCCCGGCAGCATCACCATCAGCCTGCGTATCAACAAACGCGGACATCTGGAGAACATGGACCTCGTTCGTCGCCACGGGGCAGGAGTCATCCAGCAATCCTTCACCTTCCGAGCCATTCGCCAGGCCACCCTGCCCCCCATGCCGGCAACCGTACGACAGGAGATAGTGGGCAACCTACTGGAACTCATCTTCACCTTTAATTTCGACTAAACCATTAACCACCACCAAACCATGCCAGAAACCATCCGTCAATTCCTCGATGCCTGCCATCCTTTCGGCTACCCGCTGCTCGCCTGTTCCGTCCTGCTGACAGCAGCCATCCTCTACCACCTCCTCTTTGTCGGTCGCAGCTGGCATCGCACGCTGGCGCAGATAGAATTTGCCCTGCAACATCCCACCGATGCAGAAAAAGCCCTCCGCGAATACAGCCTGCAACACCATGACGCCCTCACCGAAGTCATCCTCAGCATCCTGAACGCCGCGCCGGAGGACTCCATGGAAAAAGTGACAGAAGCGCGGCTGATTCACGCCATTGATTCCGGTCGCAGCGGGCTTGCCCTCATCAGCATCATCACCAACATCGCCCCCATGCTCGGCATCCTCGGTACTGCATGGGGTCTGGTAGACATCTTCGGCGTTTTCGGCTCTGCGGAGGCACAGGCAGGCATCGCCATAGGCATCTCCAAGGCACTATACACCACCATATTCGGACTGGCCATTGCCGTACCCGGCGTCATCGCCGGCACCTGCTTTGAGCGCAGGCTGGAAAACCGAGCCGCCCGCATCAACGAAAGCTTCACCACCCTGCTCAACAGCCGTCAGGCCTGACCGCCATGAACATCTACACCCGCAAAATACCCACTATGGGCATCGCCATCGTGCCCATGCTGGACATCCTCACCATCCTGCTCATCTTCTTCATCGTTCATACAGAGTTCAAGCGCCAGGTCAGCGTCCTGAATCTGGATTTACCACAGACGCACAACATCTCCGGCGAAAAAAGCAACAACAACAGCATCCTGCTGGAAGTCGGCGCAGACGGCACCCTCGCCTTCGGTGGACACATCATCACCGAGCAACAGCTCCCCGCACTGGTACAGGAGCAACTGGAAAAATCGCCCGACAGCACCATCCAGGTCTCAGCCGCAGACTCCTCCTCACTAGGTCGCTTCCTGCAAGTCCTCGACCAGCTCACCGCCGCCGGCCTCCAAGTGGAAAAAGTCCCCGTCAGGATTGATTATAAGCCCTGATGTAACATTCAGGGTAAAGCAAAATGTTAATTCTCACCTGCTGACGCAAGCCCGAAAATCAAAATCTTTGTCGGAGGCCATGCCGGTGAAGTTCTGCAAAAATTAACCCCGGCATCCGAAAACGCCGGGGTATGTATGGAGTCACACTTAATGCATGAAATACGCTCTCCTACGCTGACATTTCATGCGTGCTGGTTCTGAAGTGACCTCAGCCTATCAGAATTCATCTGCACTCGCAAGCAAAAAAATCATTCCCGGCTAAAATACGGTAAAAAATCGTTTTTCATTGACTTAGCAGATGAGTCCGCTAAAATAACAAACAAGTGCTCCATCTGAGCAAAATATACTACTATGACATCTGCAACAACACCCAACACAATCTCCACGGCCACCGCCGTTGCTACCAAGTGGAACAACTCCCCTTTCTTTGCTCCCGATACCGTTGTGCTCGGCCTTGATATCGGCATTGAAGGCATCGGCATCACCGTTCGCCGCGGACAGGAATGGATTTACAGCAAAACCCTGCTCGTGGATTTGCCGGAAGCTCAGGCTCTCGCGGAACGACGTGCCTTCCGTGCCTCCCGCCATGCCCGCAAGAACCGCAAGACGCGCATGCGCCGCCTGAAAGAACTATTTGCCAAGCACAATCTTCCCTGGGTCAGCGATGATGTCATGTCCCGCTCTGATCCTTTCAAACTCCGCTACCGGGCCATCACCGGCAAGCTTGCCTCCCGCGAGGCACTCTCCATCTGTATCCGCTCCTGTGTCCTTCGCCGTGGATATGATTATCTGGCTATGACCGACTCGGAGAAAGGTGGAGAATTTCCCTGGGGTACAGACAGCTCGCTGAGCGAGGCCTCCAAATGGATCAGCACCACCTATGTGGATGCAGAAATGCGCCATCAGCTTATCTCTCTCGCCCCGCTCATGACCTACAAGAAAAAAAAGCTGACAGAGGAACAAGCAGAACTCTGGACGGCAACGGTCAATGAGCGCTACGCCAAGGCAGAAAGTGAGGGTATTCCGGCCACTCTGGCAGATTACGCTAAAAAGAAGCTCAATGACCGCAAGGCGAGAGGTCGCAACTTCCCGCGTTCGCATGTGGAGGAGCACCTCCGCACCATCATACAGCGCCATACCGACCTGATTGATGATGCGGACGGCTTTACGGAAGCGCTCTTCCTCCCGAATGATACCAAGGAGAACAAAAAATGCGCCATTTTCCACTACAATAGAAAAACCCCCAAAGAGGCACAGACTCATTTTGAAACAAGGGTCAAGAAATGCCCCTATTGTACCTGGCTGGAGCTGCCGGAGACCCGTTGTGGCCTTTCCGACAATACCGACATACGCAAGTGGAAGCTCATTGACTTTGTCTCCACCCGCACCTTTGAGCTCATCTCGCAGAACAAACTGCCGATGGGGCGGCAGCACCTTTCTGCAGAGGCTGTCCGGGTTCTCGTGCAGGCTATCTCTCAGGAAAACACCGGCTGGGGCGAGGCAAAGAAAGCCATGGAAGCAGCGCTCTTGCCAAACAAGCTAGCACCCAAGAGCGATTGGAACAAAGCCCAGCTGGAGCAGCTTTCCGATATCGTTGCGCCCTCGCCCATTCTCCGCAAGGGACGCAGCAGTATGTCCGCATCCGCAGCTGCAGCCATGTTCAACGCAGCAACGAACAACGGCACTATTTTCGACCCGGAACAGCTTGAAGAATGGAAAAAGGAAAGCGGCCTGTACATCCACCGCGCCACCATTACCTCCGCCGGTGGTATCTACCCGCAGGTGCAGACGCTTCTGGGTTCCCTGAAGAAAAACAGCTCAGTCTTCGCAACGAAGGGATTCCTGCAGCGCCTGTTCGACAAAACACTCAGTGACAAATTGGGTGGAAAGTCGGTTCCCGACTACTGCATCATCGAATGCGTCAAAGACCCGGCTCCTAACAAGGATGTCAAGGCTGAAATCGAGAAGAAGCAGAAAGAAAATCGTGCCCGCCGCGAAAAACAGGCTGAAAAGTTCGGCAAACTGAATGCCAGCAAGACGGATTTTCTGCGTATGCGCCTCTTCTGCGAACAAGGCGGCTCTGAGAAGTCTCCTGCCACCTGCCCCTTTACCGGGCAGCAAATTCCTGTCGCCGACCTCTTCACCGCCAAGCTTCAGCTGGCTCACATCTACCCGGATTCGCGCGGCGGTCTCTACATGGCAGAAAACCTCGTTCTCACCACGGAGGAGGTCAACCACGCCATGTCGGACCGTACTCCCTACGAAGCGGCCACCGCCGGGCTCCCGGGCTGGCTGTCCTGGTCAGCGATGGTGGCTCAGAGCAAGAAGTTCCACTGGGGTGAAGCAAAACGAGTGCTCTTCTCTCTCTCCTCTGATACCACGTTCCCGGATTTCAACAACATGACCCGTACCGCCCAGTTGGCAAGAGAGCTGCGCAACCTCACCGCCATCTGGATGGGTATTGCAGGGGATGCCACCCAAATCCGTGAGCGTATCGGCAATCCCGCCGGCATCTATACCGCGGCAGCGCGTCTGTGCTTCTTCGGGCCGGATTACAAGAAAGACCGAACCGACAACAATCACCACCGCTGGGATGCTGCGGCCATGACCTGCATCCCCCCCTCTGCGCTCAACGATGTGCGCTATGGCGGCATCTTCCAGACAGAGCTCAACGGCAAGGGAAATCGCCGTCTCATGTGTATCATGGGGCTCAATACGCCGGACTTTGATGAAGTCAGAAAAGACGGCAATGAATGCCCGCTCATCAAGCTCAACAGCCGAAGCAAGTACAAATCGCTCGGTGACAGCACTTTCTGGCGCGTGGATAAGGAAGGCATGACCAGCCAGCGCACACCGCTGGATCCCGGCATCATCAAGGCCAAGGAGCTGTCCGATACGCTCCGTAAAATGGGCATCCCCTCCGAGCAGATACCCTCGGAGAAGAAGATTGAAAGCTGGCTCACTGATTGTCAGGCAGCCACCAAGGATGAGACAGTCGCCATCAAGCCTCTCCGTCTCAATAACGGCACACCCATCCGCAGCATCTGGAAATTCGGCAGCAAGGGCAATCTGGATAAATCCCCCTTGGGATGGAATGGTATCATCACGGAAAATGATAAGTTCGACCAGCTCCGCAGTCTTTCCGCTTCCAACGACCGCATGGAACTCTGGCTCGGGTGGAACGCAAAGAAAAAGCAGTGGGAATACTACAAGCGCATCATCCCCACCGCTGCCGCTCTCGCCGGGCTCAAGCGCATGGGGCTTCCCTGGCGAGGCACAAGGAATGCCCCGCAATACCTACTGGATTTGCTCCAGAAACGAAAGGTTCGCGATTTGAAAGAGTTGCTCTGCGGTACTCTGCCGCCCCATTCCGTCAAAGTGGCCACCTTCCGCAAGGGTGACACCTTCTTGCTGGACTTTGAGCTGAATCCCAAATATGTGGAAAAACTGCAGAAAAAGGGACATATCAACCTGGCAGATTACCCGAAAGTAATCACTACATGGGGGGCGGTTTCTGCTTTGAGAAGCGATGGAGTATTAGAAATTAAATCCATCGGACGCAAAGACAGAAAGCCCTGCGTCCCCTCTGCCTCGCCCAAAATAGCAAGCCTGATTGGTCTGAGTCCAGATGCTACTATAACTGCTCAACAATATAATCTCTGTTCGGCCGAATCATGATTCACCACCTCATCTTGACGGACGAGGCGGCTGATTTACGAATTAAGGACGGATTACTCACTTGCGGAGAGAAACGCATTGCCGTACAGGTGCTGGGTTCTCTGCAATGTCTGGCTTCACACGCAAGGTGGAGCCAGACGGCTCTCTGTACTGTCGCACAGCAATGTCCCGTTATCATGGCTCAATGGGACAAGCATTCCGGCAAATGGCTTACCTCTTCCCTCTTGCCCCGCTGCCGCTACGTGAATCCCGATGCCACCTTCCGACTCTGCAATCTCAAACCTCGCCACAGCACCCAGCTGGCCTCCGATATACTCTTCACAAAGGTAAACAATCAGCATTCCCTCATCCGCGCTCTCGAACCGACTCTCGCACCGCTACCGAAGCTCGCCTCCAACTCCTTCAACAGAATCCTGAGATTGGAGGCCAAGTGGGCTCGGTTCTTCTGGGCCAAATACTTTCTGGCGGCTTCTCAGGACCTTTTCGTGCGTGAGAAGCGCAAGGCTCAGGCACCGCTCAATGTAGCTCTCAACTACGGCTACGGATTCCTCTACCATGCCTTGGAGTGGCAGTGCATTGCCTCCGGCTTGGAACCCGGCATCGGTATCATCCACCGCCTGCGACGCAGCCGTCCCAGTCTTGCCTGTGACCTTATCGAACCCTTCCGTTGCTGCGTGGAGCTCTATGTGATGCGATATCTGGATGAAATGCATGATGTCAAGTTCATGGCAGGCCGTTTTGCGGAAATGATGGAAGATTGCTGGTGTTACAATGACAAACGCTTTCGCCTGCGCACCATCATCCGACTGACGGTAGAATCCTTAGCCCGCGCCCTGCTCACGCAGAATCCTCACGCTTTCCGCCCCTTTGTTCTCCATGCTCGTGATGCTTGCCTATGATGTGCCGGAAACCAAGCACCAGACACTGCTCCGCAAGGAGTTCGAGGCGCTGGGTGGCATCCGCGTGCAATACAGTCTCTACCTATTTGAGGGCGAGGACCATGAAATCGATCGGGTCATTCGCTACATGCGCCGCGTGGCTTCTCAGGTACCGGAAGGCGATATCCGGCTCATCCCCATGGAACGCGCCGTCTGGGAACAACAGGTCATTCTTCTGGGGGAGTCTGCGGTCAAAGCGCCCCGACCTTTCTCCGAATTTGTCCTTTTCTGGTAGCCTTTTTCTGACTTTTTTCCCGATCCGTGAAAACAAAGAAGCATCCAAGTCAATGACATTCACTGACTTGGATGCTGTCTTATATCATAATGACTCGTTGGAGTCAACTTCAGAACCATTCTGGGGCACATTTTGAAAGAGTGAGGCATATATCATAATGACTCGTTGGAGTCAACTTCAGAACGTCTGCACTGTGACTGCTCTGCGAATGAGGCTATATCATAATGACTCGTTGGAGTCAACTTCAGAACGTTATCCAGAATTTGACGTTGGCACAGGTGAATATATCATAATGACTCGTTGGAGTCAACTTCAGAACACGTATCACGTTGTATAACTTTGAAGGATTGTATATCATAATGACTCGTTGGAGTCAACTTCAGAACTGCCCATGCCTCTTGCACGGTCTCGCGATACATATATCATAATGACTCGTTGGAGTCAACTTCAGAACTAGAAAAATATAAAATGCAAGCTTTTTTTGAATATATCATAATGACTCGTTGGAGTCAACTTCAGAACTAGTCAATCACATTAACACCGGGATAGACGCATTGCCTCAAAAAAAATCGAACCCAACGAGGAAACGCCGTTTCGCCTGCG
>CAYYKC010000033.1:0-22218 GCA_964471605.1 uncultured Akkermansia sp.
GTCTTTCAGGGTGATACCACAGACTTCACCGCTTTCATCCGTTTGGTAGGCAGCGATGGTGCTGTTCCAGACGGGCTCAATCTTCGGGTCATTGAGCACGCGCTGCTGCATGGCCTTGCTGGCACGCAGGGCATCGCGGCGGTGAATCAGGTATACCTTGCTGGCAAAGCGCGTCAGGAATGAGGCCTCCTCGCAGGCGCTGTCGCCGCCACCCACCACGCAGACGGGTACATCCCGGTAGAAAGCTCCGTCGCAGGTGGCACAGGCCGTCAGCCCGTGGCCGATGAGTTCTTTTTCTCCCGGCAGTCCGAGGTAGCGAGCCGTTGCCCCCGTGGCAATGATGACGGATTCTGCCTGATAGGCACCCCCGGTCGTTGTCACGGTGAAGAGCCCGCTGCATGCTTCGCGGCTCACGCTCAGCACCGTCTCATACACATAGCGTGTCCCGAACTTTTCGGCCTGCTGGCTCATGTTGAACATCAGCTCCGGCCCGTTGATGCCCTCCGGGAAACCCGGGAAGTTCTCAATCTCCGTTGTCGTGGTCAGCTGACCACCAATCTGCTCTCCGGTGAATACCAGCGGCTTCATATCTGCGCGTGCGGCGTAGATGGCTGCTGTGTACCCCGCAGGGCCCGTCCCGATGATAATCAGTTTCTCGTTCATTGAACCCACTATACCATATTTTCCCACGCGCGCAAGTCAATTCCCATACCGAATTGTTTTATTTGTGTCATCTGTGGCTAATAAAATTAAAAAAGTTCTAAATAACGGGTTGACATCTGACTGCGTGAGCGTAAAACTTGCTTGCAAAGCAGCGCGTTGGGTGGTAGATTGGGGGTGTTACAGGGAAATCTGTTGGTAAACAAGCATGTCTGAGAACACAATGAAAGTTATCGGTGGTGGCGTGACAGCTGCCAAAGGATTTGTGGCCAATGCGTTAAGTTGCGGCATCAAGAAACCGGAAGCCACTCGGCTCGACCTTGCGCTGGTGTATTCGGCGCTGCCGACCACCTCGTCAGGTACGTTTACGACCAATAGGGTGCGTGCTGCGTGCGTGCGCGTGAGCCAGAGTCATCTGCGCCGCGGCAATATCCGCGCCGTGGTTGCCAACAGCGGCAATGCCAATGCCTGCACAGGTGCCCCGGGGGTGGCCGTGGCTCGCAAGGAGTGCAGCATTGTGGCGAAATCGCTCGGGCTTAAAGCCTCTGAAGTAGCCGTCTGCTCAACGGGTGTTATCGGGCTGCCCATGCCGATGATGCGTATCGAGCCGCGCCTGCCGGAGCTGTGCTCCAACCTTTCTGCCGACAAGGGGCACGATGTGGCCTCCGCCATCATCACCAGCGATACCCGCGAAAAGGAGGAAGCCGTAGAGATTCGCGTGGGTGGTAAGCCCGTGCGCATCGGCTCCTGCTGTAAGGGTGCGGGGATGATTTCGCCCTGCATGGCCACCATGATTTGTCTCATCTGCACGGATGCCGCCATCGCCCGCGAGCATCTGGATGCCATTGTGCACAACGGCGTGGAGCATTCCTTTAACCGCATCACGATTGATGGCGACATGAGCACCAACGACACCGTGCTGGTGATGGCCAACGGCGCTTCCGGTGTGGAGCTGGCGCCCGGCATGCCCGGTTGGGATGATTTTGTGGCGGCTCTCAATCATGTGATGATGGCACAGGCCAAGCACATTGTGCAGGACGGTGAGCGTGTGACCAAATTCGTGACGGTGCGGGTCAAGGGTGCCCCCACAGCCGCCGAAGCGAAGAAGGTGGCAGAGGGCGTGGCCAAGTCTTCACTGGTGAAGAGCTCCTGGAATGGTGGTGACCCGAATTGGGGCCGCATCATTCACGCTGTGGGTTATTCCGGTTCCCGTGTGCGCGAGGAAAAGGTTGATATCGATATCGCGGGACTGCCCGCCTGCCGTGGTGGCATGCAGACGAATACGCCGAGCGATGATTTGCGCGAGCGAGTACAGGCCCGCGAGTTTGAGATTATCATCAACCTCAACATGGGGGCAGAGGAATACGTCATCTACACCACTGACCTTTCCCCGGAATATGTGGATTTCAACCGTTCTGAGTACGCCTATTGGAATCAGGCGAAGCAGGACGGCCTGACCCGCTGATTTTCAGCCGCGCGATGAGTAATTGCCGCCTGTTGTCTTTTCTGCTGCTGGGGCTGTCCGTTTGCCGGGCAACCCCGGCAGAGCAGGCGGTAAGTCTGATTCCCGGTGAGGAAAGCAACCCTCGCCGAGCTGCCCGGGTTGCGTACGAGTTGCAGCTGGCTGCAATCGCTCCACCAGCTCCGTCTCCCAACGGGTGGCTGACGAAAGTCCCCTTACCCCCTCCTGCAGATATCACGCGTCTGCCGGTGCCTGATGCCAACGGAGAGTATGTCTGCATCACGCCCCATTACCGCATTACCTGCCCGCTGCGGCTGGAAGATGAAGCGATTCGCAAGGTTGCCGATATATTTGAAGCTACCTATACCGCCAATAGTGCCATCGGAGAGAAACTGCCCGTACCGAGGATGAAACGACGCCCCGGCAGTACATCGGATATGCACGTGCGACTGGTGCCGACCATGGAGGAATACCACAGGCTAGGCGGTGTGCGGGGCTCCTCCGGTGTCTATCAGAGCAGTCGTTTGATATATGCTGACAACGGTATCGCGCAGGAGAATCAGCCCTGTACGGAAAAAACACTGAAGCAGGATACCGTCCTCGTGGCTTTCCCCGCTATCGGACTCAATGAGGACGGCTCCCTGAACGCGCAGCCGGTGAACACTCATTTGTTGGTGCATGAGGGAACCCACCAGTGCTTCATCTACAATAACCTGCCCATCTGGGCCAATGAGGGCTGGGCAGAATACGTCGGAGCCTCCCCCCACGTGGATGGTGCGGTGGATTTTGAGAAAGGCTTTGCCCTGATATCTGCCGGAGCACGGCGGTCCGCCACTGCCGGGCGCTTGGATTGCCCGTTCTCTCTGGAGGAATTTTTCACCATGAGCAAGGGCAAGATGTATGCGCTGGGGTTGCACTCGAGCGTTGATACGGATACCTACGCCCTTTCTGCCATGATGATGGCTTTTTTCCTGCACATGGATGGGACCCGTGGCATTGAGGCCATGCGGAACTACCTGCATGCCCGTGTGAATTGTGTGCCCAACGAGCGCGCTCTGGCGATGCTCTCCGCACCCTATGGCGGCATGGCTGCCTTGCAGCGTACCTTTGTCGCAGCATGGAAGGCGCGTCATATCAAATTAAAAATGAAAGAACAACAGTAAGGACTCCTTCAGATGAAAAAGCTTATTTCCCGAGATTTCCCCCCCCTGGTTGTCGGTTCCGTGGCCGATGCGGCAACGCTGCGTTCCCTGTTGCAGGTCGGTCAAAAGCCGGATTCGGATATGCTGGAACTGCGGGCGGACGGATTGCTGCGCGACATGAATCCGGAGGAGATTGCCGCTGTGTCATGGGAAATGCCCATGCTGCTGACCGTGCGAACGCAGGAAGAGGGCGGGCTCTATCCCTTTACCGATATTCAGAGCCGGGCAGAAATGGCGCTGCGTCTGTTGCCGCAGGCCGCTGCTCTGGATTGGGAAATTGCGCATCTGGCCGCAGTGCCGCATCTGGTGGAAGCCGCCAAAAAAGCAGGAGTGACCATCATTGCCTCCGCTCATGATTTTGAGAAAACTCCGTCGGAAGAAACTCTGCGTGCGTTGGAAATCCGTGCCCGTGAACTGGGGTCGGATGTGGTCAAATTCGCCTTCGCGCTGAATCGTGCGGAGGATATGCAGGTGGGCGTGAACCTCCTGCGCCGCGCCTCCGGGCCCATGGCGGTGATGGGGATGGGTGCCCTCGGTCCGGTGAGTCGCCTGCTGTATGCCCAGCATGGCTCCTGTCTGGTGTACGGTTATTTCGGCAATGCCCCCACCGCCCCCGGTCAGTGGAGTACAGCACAATTCCGCGCCGCGCTATCAGCCTTGACCCTACAAGACACCTGATGGGTGCGGGATGGAAGATTCAGATATCCATTGCGGAGCGGGAGGACTTTTTCTTCCCTGTTGTAGTTTTCCTGCGACGGGTGGTACGACGGCGGCGAGGCCGCTGCTGATGGAGTTCCACCTGCAGGAGCAGTAAGGCAAACATGGAGGCGGCATTCACCGTGACGGTGGAGCTTTCCGATACGGCTTCTGCCAGCTGCACCATTTTGAGGACAATGTTGGTGTAATCCTCCTGTTCCAAGCCGATTTCGGCCTGAACCAGAAGCCGATGAAATTGTACCAGCTGCCGGAAGAAACACAGCCAGTTGTTTTCCGGCCCTGCCGGCAGACTGGTCAGCAGTGCATCCGGCAGGGTGTTGAGGGCTCGCTCCACCCGGCGGATGGTGGCGCGGCGTTCTTTGCTCGCAGTGGCAGCGCCGGCTTCCAACACATAGCGCAGATGCGTTTCGAAATCTCCGTAGGCTTCCAGCGCACGCAGGGGAACCCGCCCGGCAGCGGGAGCCTCGCCGGGGCGGCGTGCAACCTGCTCGAAGATGGCTTCGAGTGCCTGCATGCGTCCCTGCGGACTCAACGGTCTGCGCTCAAATAACATCCTTTCTCAATCAGGCCTTTTTAGTTGCCTTTTTGGTTTTACTTTTTGGGGGTGTTATTTTACCGGGTTTGGCGATGGTTTCCTGCCCGTTGACGATAACTTTGACGGAGCGGGGATTCTCATCGGTGGTGGTGAGGGAATAGGATGTCACTTTGCCGTTTTCCCAGACCATAGTGACGGAGATGTTGCCGCGGGCACGGATGCCCTTCACAGAGCCGTTGGCCCACTGCTCCGGCAGGGCGGGCAGGAGGATGATGCGGTCGCCGTGGCTCTGGAGAAGCATCTCGCTGATACCGGCTGTCATGCCGAATGTGCCGTCCATCTGCATGGGGGGATGGTTGCCGAAGAGGTTATCCAGCAGGTTGTAGTTGATGTAGTGGCAGAACATGCTGTAGGCCTGCTCCTTTTCGCGGAATCGTGCCCAGAGCGCCGTGCGCCACGGCCAGGTCCAGCTGCGGCGGTTGTCATTGCTCAGTCCGCGCAGCTCCAGACTTTTCATAGCGGCGTTCGCCAAGTCGGGAGTACCGTCCATGGTGATGGTGGAGCCGGGGAATACGCCGATGAGATGCGAGGTGTGGCGCTGCCCGGAAACCATGTTGGGGCGATCCACAATCCATTCCTGGAGGTATCCGCCGCTGCCGATTCGATCCGGGGCGAGCCGTGCACGCTTCTTTTTCAGTTCCTTAATCCAGGCTGAGTCCGTTTTCAGGATGGCGGCGGCTTTGGCGGTGATGTCGAAGAGCTCACGGATGAGCTGTTGGTCGTGGGCGCATCCGTCCTCCACCGGTCCCCATTCGTGTGACCAGCCTTCCGGGGAAACGAGTGTGCCCTTCGGCAGTTTCTTCAGCTCCGGGTGTTCTTCCGGGGAGAGCGTTTTGCCGGCACTGGTGAGTCCCTCACCCTCCGGTCCCAGTTCCTTGAGGCGGGTTTCCCAGAATCGACAGATGTTGCGCAGAATGGGATAGGCGTGCTCTTTCAGATATTTCCTGTTGTGGGTGTAGGTATAATGATCCCAGAGGTGCAGGGCGTACCATGCATTCACCGGGGGATTCCAATGGGTCCAGCCTCCGCCGCCCCAGGGGTTCTGGGAGATGCGGGTGGTCCAGCCCTCGATACCCTCGCCGAAATGTTTGCGGGTCATTTCGGTGAGCGGCTGCTCCATGGCACGGATGAAGTCCAGGAAGGGCATGTGGCATTCGCTGAGGTTGGCTACCTCTGCGCCCCAGTAACACATTTGCAGATTGATGTTGTTGTGGTAGTCACATGCCCAGGGCGCATGTACTTTGTCGTTCCAGATGCCCTGCAGGTTGACCGGGAGGTTGCCGGGGCGGGAGCCGCTGATGAGAACGTAGCGACCGTACTGGTAGATGGTTTCTGCCAGTTCCGGGTCATTCTGGCTCTGTCGAAAAGCATCCAGACGCTCATCGGTCGGCAGAGCTGCTACTTCTTCATTCGTTTTACCCAGCTTGATTTCCAGTCGGTTGAAGAGTTTTTTGTAATTGGAAATGTGCGCTTTTCGAAGCTTTTCAGCCGATTTTGCAGCCGCCTTGCCTATGATGGTTGAGTTGCGGGCTTTCGGTGCTGAGCCTTTCCAACCTTTGGTGTAATCCATGGCATAATCCGTGGCAAGAGAGACCAGAATCTCGATGGATGTTGCGTCTTTTACCTCCAGGTAGGGAGAACCGAGGGCATCCATGCGCGGCTGCATGGAGTCAGGCTTGTTGGACGCTTTATCGTCATGTTTGCCGGAGTAGGAGACGTTTAATTCCCCGGCCTTGCCGACTTTGCGTATGCTGCCGCCGTTGACGCGCACGAGAAGCCGCCCTTCAAACTGCTGGCCGTTGTTGAGCGTGCCGCTCATGATGATGGAATCTTTCTGTGCCGTCAGGGTTGCGGTGTGACAGGGTAGAAGACCGATGCGTGCAGAGAGCGCGCCGGGTGTGTCGGCTTCCGCTGTGTAAACCAGCACCTGATCCGGGGCGCTGACGAAACATTCGCGGCTGTGTTTTACGCCGCCGTTGGTAAACTCCACGCGGGCGATGCCGTCCCGTAAGTCCAGACTGCGGGTGTAATTGACTGACTCTTTCTCCGGGAGAATGAACTCAATATACAGGTTGCCGAACGGCTGGTAGCTGCCGAACTCATCTTTTCCGGAAAGCGGGCCGTATTTATAGCCGGTGCCATTGCCCGGCAGGTTGGGCCCGCCGGACCAGAAGCTCACTTCATTCAGGTTAACCCGCTCCAGGTGGTCACCGCCGAAGATGGTGCCGCCAACACGACCATTGCCCACGGGCAGCGTTTGGGATTCCCAGAAATCCTTGGCCGACTTTGCCGTGCGGTTGAAAAAGAGGGTACGCCCTGAGTGAGGCTTGCCGGCTTGCTCGACATCGGTCGTCACGGCATCGTGTTGAGGTTTCCAGGGAAGACTGCAGTAGGGGATACCGGCGGGTTGCTTGTACCACAGGTAATTAGCAGACGGCGTTTCTGCGAGAAGTCCGGAGACGCAGGCAGAGGTGAGGAATACGGAGAGTATTTTTCCTGTTGTTGTCATGTCGTGTGCTGATATGAGGTTCAGAAAGATGTGTTGCGGATGATTTCGGCTCGGAGCATGATTTCGCCAAGTGTGAGCGTATCGCCGCTTTGCAGAAGCATGCAGGGATGATAGGGGGAGAAGGCTTCTCCATTGATGGCTGTACCATTGGTGGATTCTTGGTCCCTAACCTCCACACCATGTTCGGAAAGAGTGATTTTTACATGGCAGCGGGAAATCCCGGCATCAGGTATCACCATGTCGGATACCTCAGGATCACGCCCCAGGCATACACCTCCTCTATTGGCTATGTCTTCAAAATCCAGCCTGCATTCCCATGGTTCCCCGTCAGCCAGCAGCCCGAACAGCCGCAGACAGGTGGAAGTCGTCTGTTCCGGATGCGAGCCTTCAGACGGACTGCCGGCGGGGATACCCAGCCCTGTACCCAGATTCCACTTGGTTCGCAGTCGGTCATAGGGGCGGAGGGGTTGCAGATAAATCTGAGGGGCAGTTGATGAGGCGACACCCCCCTTGTTCGCTTCGCCGTTTCGGAGCGAATCCATCAGCTCCCGAATCTGAGAAAGCTCGTCCGCCAGTTCTGCGGCGCGCTCTTCCAGACGGGAAAGCCGTGTGTCGGAATCTGTCTGTGTTGAGGAGTACATCAACCTGCGTATATTATCAAAATATACGCAGGTCGGCAATGTTAAATTTCAGACAGATGGTATATTATCGACCTTGGTTAGGATTTGTGACCACGGTCGAGGGTACCGGCCGGAATCGGATGACGGTGCGCTCCGGTAGGATGAGAGGCTCTCCGTTGTGTGGCAGCGTGAGGCGACGCGGTTGCTTGCGGCTTTGTTCAAATGTGCCGAAATGAGCCAGACGCACGATGCCGTCTTCTTTCAACCCATCGGAAATGGCGCGGACGACAGCGTCTATAGCCAGCTCGGCGGCCATGGTTGTGGCCGTGCCTCCCAGCGCCAGTCGCACGCTTTCCTGCAAATCTTTGCGGTTCATGAGTTTATCAGTCGCGGCGGGAGTGGCTCAACAGATAGAACGCATAGTACACCAGCATGGCGATGGAGGAGAGCGCGGCGGCAACGTAGGTCATGGCAGCCCAGTGCAGGGCATTGCCCGCCTGTCCGTGCATGGCGCGGTCTGCCAGACCGGAGCTCTGCAGCCATGCCAGCGCCCGGCGCGAAGCATCAAACTCCACCGGCAGGGTGACCAGCGCAAAGAGTGTGGTCGTGCCGAAAAGTGCCAGTCCTATCCATGCTACCGTTGTGCCGCCGCCCATCGCCACCAGGAACAACCCCGCCATGAGCACAATCTGCCCCAGTCGCGACCCCATGTTCACCATGGGAACCAGAGACGAACGCATGCTGAGCCACGGATATGCCCGGGCATGCTGGACGGCATGTCCGCATTCGTGAGCTGCCACGGCCATGGCGGTGACGGTGGCACAGTTGTATACATTTTCGCTGAGGTTGACCGTTTTATCTACCGGATTATAGTGGTCAGTGAGCTGGCCGGGGGTGCTGATGACCTGCACATCCGTGAGCCCGTTCTGTGCCAGCATCAGCCGCGCGGTGTCCGCTCCTGTCATGGGGGCGGGAATGGCGGAATTCCTGCGGACGCTGGATTGCAGTGCATGCTGGACAGCATAGCCAATGATACCGGTGACAGCAAGGATGAGAAATCCGATGACGGTCATGGAATCATAACCTCCGCTTGTTGCGCCGGAGGTGTACCCGTTGCCGTAATAGCCGTATTGCGCGAGAATGGTGAAAAGTGTAATCATTACTACGTTGTTTTGATGCAGGGAAGCGAACTGTGGTTCAAAAATCGTTTTCGGACTCGGCTTGGAGATGCCGGATGTTGAGCTCAAGGTGCTTTTTGCCGATACGGCGGATGGGGGATTGCGCGAAGAGGCTGTTGAACTCCTCCTCCGGCAGCATCTTCAGCTCCTGCAAGGCGGTATGAGCGAGCGTTGCCGGCATGAGCAGGTGGGGGTCGATGCGTCGAGCACCGCCTCGTTGCATTTGATTCCAGGGGCATGCCTCCTGACAGATGTCGCACCCGTACAGCCTGTCCTGCAACATCGCGGCAATGTCCTGTGGCATATCCGACTGTTTGCTTTCGATAGTCCAGTAGGATAGGCATCGGCGGGCGTCACAGCAGCCATCGTGCAGAGCCTGTGTGGGGCAGGCCTGTTCACAACGGTGGCAGTTGCCGCAGTGATTACTCATGGGGGTGGATACGGGGAGCTCCAGCGTGGTCAGGATGGAAGCCAGAAAACAGTAGGAACCCTTGCCCGGGCGAATCAGCAACCCGTTGCGCCCAATCCATCCCAATCCGGCCTGCATGGCAAAAAAACGCTCGCTTATCGGGCCTGAATCCGTGAAACATCGTTGCGTACCGCCGTAGAATTGCAGTGTTTCATCCAGATCCGCCAGCTTGGCGGCCAGCAGCTTGTGGTAATCTTCACCCTGAGCGTAGCGGGCAATGCGCCCTGCCTGCTGCCGGGCGTCAGTCCCTGCGTATTCGTAGGTGAGGATGATAACGCTGCGTACTCCGGGCAGAACCAGCTCCGGGTTCAGGCGTGCGGGCAGGTGGCGCTGCATCCACTCCATATCCGCGTGCATGCCGGCATCCAGCCATTGCGGCAAATAGTTTCCCTGAGGAAGGTTCGCCGCCGCCACACCCACGCCGGAGAATCCCAGAGCAGTTGCAGCATATTCCAGAGCCTGACGTGCGGCTTGCATCATGAGGCTTCATCAGTTGTGCCCAATAACCAGGCGCGAATGCGGGAGCGTGTGTAATCGGAGAAGGGAAGAGAGAGAATGATGCGACCGGTGGCGTTGCGGATGCGGGTGATGGCCGGGCGTTCTTCTTTCTTTTCCGACTTCTGGCCTACCTTGAAAGCAAGGCGCTGCATGTTGGCCGAAGCTTCTCTGCTGCCCATGGTTGCTGCTTTGCGGTATAACAACAGGGCCAGCTCCTCGCTGCGTTGGGTGCCAAGCCCGCGCTCATACATGGCGGCCAGATTATTGAGGCAGTTCGCATCCCCATATCTGGCTCCAATCGAAAAGATTTTTCCTGCTTTTCTGAAATCCGGCCTGTTTCCCAGACCTTCATAGCAAATAATGCCCATGTAGTAAAAGACATTGGGAGTTTTGGGGGAGATTGTGGCCACATGCCGCAGCAGCTTCCATGCTCTGCGTTCATCCTTTCGGTGTCCGAAGCCCCGCATCAGGTATCGCGATTGTTCAACGCGGGCTTTGAGCAGGCCCTGTTTGGCTGCTTTTTCCATGCTTTCGTAGGCATCGTACGCGTTACGCGTACACCCCGTTCCTTTTTCCAGATAGAGGGCGAGGCGGTAGCAGGCTTCCATCTGCATGATTTTGCCTTCTTCCGTGCGTATGTCGGATGCGTCTGCAATGAGCTTCGCCGTGCGGAACGCCTGCTCCGGCCGGGCCGGGAGTCCCTTGAACTTGCCCTCATACACATCCAGCAGCAGCAACATCGCATCCGCGTGGCCTTCGCGCACACAGGCCTCCAGCAGCATGGGAACACTCTCCACATGCGTATTATCCGGGTCCTCTAATGTGGCCCGGGCCTGGATGTAGAGCCCCTCCACGTCCCAGCGCTGGGGTTTCTGGCGCTGTACGGAATCCCCGGGCGCTGCCGTGGCTACGGAGCACAGCAGCATCAGGATGCCTGTGTGGAAAAACTTCATCTGCCTATTGCTATACCACGGACGGGACGCTTTGTCCATGTTTAATTGCCGCATACTGGGGGATAAAAAGCAACACCTCATTCCCGATGAATCGGGAATGAGGTGCGGTTGGATAGAGGTTCAACAATTATTTCTGCTCGTTTTGTTCGGCTTCCTCCAGACGGGCGTAAGCATACACCTCATCCGGGTCATCCCCGTGGTGAGCCTTTTCAATCCGGGAGCGGAAGAGCTTCATCACGAACACGAAGGAGCATGGGATGAAGAACACGCCCACGCCGGTGGCAATGGTCATGCCAATCACCACTACCACACCGATGGAGTTGCGGGCAAGTGCGCCGGAGCCTACGGCCGTAATCAGCGGCACACAGCCCAGGATGAAGGCGAACGAGGTCATCAGAATCGGGCGCAGTCGTATGCGAGCGGCCTCAACGGCAGCATCCAGCAGGCTCATGCCCTTTTCCATCTGCAGTACGGCGAACTCTACGATGAGAATGGCGTTCTTGGCAGAAAGCCCCACCAGCATCACCAGACCAATCTGAGCATACAGGTTCAGCTCAATGCCGTAGAGCAGAAGCCCGACGAAAGCTCCCAGAACGGCGATGGGTACGGTCAGGAAGATGGCGATGGGAAGCGTCCACTTCTCATACAGAGCCGCCATGATGAGGAAGGCAAACACGCCGGAGAGCGCAAAGATGGAGCCAAGTCCCAGACCGTCCTGAACCTTCTTTTCCTGGAAACTCATGTCGATGTATTCCATGGCAAACTTGGTGGGGTCCATGGTTTCCCTGAACACCTGCTCAATGGCGGCCATGGTCTGGGCGGTGGAGTAACCCTCTGCCGGTACTACGGTGATTTTGCCGGAGTTATAGTTGTTGTTGTGCTGCACGAACTCCGTATCGGCAATATCCGCAATGGTCACGAGCGTGCTGAGCGGCACCTGCTCACCCTTGGCATTGGTTACATAGAAGTTGGCAATCTGATCGGTGTTGAAACGGTCCTCGCCGGCAGCCTGGAGGTACACCTGCCACTGCTGGCCGAATTCCGTATAGTAGTTCACGAATCGCGAGCCGTTGAAGCATTGCAGCAGTGAGTTGGCTCCGGCATAGTCCACCCCCATGGCGAGGCACTTGTCCTTGTCGATGGTGATGCTCTTCTGCGGTACGGCCGGCAGCATCATGTCAGAGGCATTGGCGATGGCCGGATTCTTCTTGAGGGCATCCTCCAGCTTCACGACCTGTTCATACAGCGCTGCCACACCCTGGCCGGCCGTATCTTCCAGCACGAAGGCGATGTCGTTTCCGGTGCCTACACCCGGAATGGCGGGCGGTGAGGCGACGAAGGTGATACCGTCTGCTCCGGCCATGGCCAGAGCCCCGCTGATGCGCTTCTGAATATCACTTGCCGTGGGAATCTCACCGTTCTCCATGACCGGACGGTCGGCATAGGGCTTCAAGGTGAAGAAGAAGGTGGCGGCGTTGGTGGTCTGCACACCAATCATGAGGTTCATACCGATGATGGAGGTCATGTATTCCACCGCCGGGTCTTTCATGACAACGCCTTCAACCACCTTGGCCTGCTCCGAAGCACGCTGCAGGGAGACACCCGGTTTCATGATGACACCGCAGATGAGGAAGCCCTGGTCTTCTGCCGGGAGGAAGCCGCCGGGCACCTGCTTTGCCACAGGGATAATGGCGGCAGAGATAAGTGCCAGCAGGGGGATGGAGATGATGAGGTGGCGGCACAGGAAGCGGCAGCCGCCGGAGTATTTCTCTGCCACGGCATCATAGCTGCGGTTGAAGATGTTGTAGAGCGGTGTCAGCAGGGACTTGTGCTCTTTTTTCGGCTTGAGCAGAATGGCCGAGAGCGCCGGTGAGAGCGTCAGCGCGTTGAAAGCCGATATGAGCATCGAGATAGCGATGGTCACGGCAAACTGCTGGAAGAGCGTTCCCGTGATGCCCGGCAGCAACACGGAGGGCAGGAATACAGCGGCCAGCACCAGGGCGATGGCCACGACCGGGCCGCTCACTTCTTTCATGGCGGCAAAGGTGGCCTGTCGGGCGGTCATGCCGTTCTCCATATGGGACTCCACGGCTTCCACCACCACGATGGCATCGTCCACCACCAGACCGATGGCCAGCACCATACCGAGCATGCAGATGGTGTTGAGCGAGAAGCCCAGAATGGGGAAGAAGCAGAAGGTGGTCACCAGCGATACCGGCACGGCGATGAGCGGAATGAGCGTGGCGCGCCAGCCCTGCAGGAAGATGAATACCACCAGCGCCACCAGCACCAGAGCCTCAAAGAGGGTGTGGATGATTTCATCGATGGAGTTTCGCACGGAGATGGTGGAGTCCAGAGAAACGAAGCCGCGCATACCTTCCGGCATGTTCTGCTCTTTCTCCGCAAACAGAGCCCTGAGTCTGTTTACCGTCTCAATGGCATTAGCGTCTGCGCCCTGGTAAATGCCGAGACAAATCGCCGGTTTGCCGTTTACCCGGCTGGCGAGTGAGTAGTTCTGCGTGCCCAGCTCCACCTTGGCGATGTCGCGCAGCTTGACGGCCTGCGTGCCGGTCTGGCGGACGATGATGTCTTCAAACTCCGGCACACTGCCCATGCGACCGGAATTGCGGATGGTGTAGGTGAATTCCTGACCATCCGGCATGGGCTCTGCACCCACGGAACCGCCGGGGTTGATGGTGTTCTGGGAGTTGACGGCGTTGTACACCTCGTTGACGGAGATGCCTTTCTGCGCCATTTTTTCGGAATCCAGCCAGATACGCACGGCGTAGCGCGCGCCGAAAACCATCACGTCGCCCACACCCTTGACTCGCTTTACCGGGTCAACCAGATTCACGTAGGCATAGCCGGTCATGTCAATGGGGGAGAAGAACCCCTGCGGGGAATCAATGGCGTAGAACATCATGGGCAGGCCGGAGGACTGCTTGATGGTGATACCCATCTGTGAAACCATGCTGGGCAGCTGGGATGTTGCCTGGCTGTATTTCATGTAGGTGAGCTGCTGGGCCGTATTGGCGTTGGTCCCCGGTTCAAAGACAACGTTAATGCTGCATGAACCGTTGTTGGAGGAGATGGAGTTCATGTAGTCCATGCCCGCAATGCCGGAGAGCTGCAACTCAATCGGGGTCGCTACGGATTCGGCCACTTCCTGGGCATTGGCACCGGGATAGGAGGCGCTCATGGCGATGGTGACGGGAGCAATGTCCGGGTACTGTGAGATGGGCAGTGCCAGCATGCTGATGATACCCAGCATCGTGGTCACGATGGAGATAACCGCTGCAATGATGGGGTGTTTGATGAAGAAAGGTGACATAGCTGGATAAAGGGGTTATTTCTTTTCTGATTCAGCAGTTACGGAACCCACCACCGTGGTGGGTGCCTTGTAATGATAATCGATGGGGGTCAGTTTGTTTACCCTGGCTCCGGCTTCGGTGTTGGCGGCGAATGCCTGGGCGGCCATCATGGAGCCTTCTGCCACCACGCGGGCGGACTCCAGACTATCGTAGCCCATGCCCTTGAGCATCATTTCCATGGGCGTTCTGAATCCCTGACCGGCGGCGATGAGGTCCAGCTCATCCTTGGCTCCGGCGTTATCCAGCACGAGTTCGCGGTAATTTCTGGCCCCGCTCCGGCGCAGGTACAGCTCTTTCCAATCATTGACGTGGGCCTGTTGCGGAGCATCGTCGGGCTGTTTTTCGCCGCTCTGCTTCTCCAGCAGCTCGCGGAAGTCCTTTGCCCCGGACTGCTTGAGCAGCATGTCGCCCCAATCCTTTGCCCCGGCACCATTCAGTACCATGGCTTCTGTGCTGGGAGCCCCGGCCTTGGCGGCGATGGCGGCACTGAGCTTGGGGCGGTCCACATCCACAATCTGCATGGGCTGCAGGACTTCCTTGCCGTCCGCTTCCTTCACGGGGACGTTGACCAGCTCACCCTTGGTGATGGGCAGCATATCCGGCGTGTTATCCGGACGCAGTAGTACCAGCAGGTCCTTGCCCTTGGCGTTCAACGGAGCACGGGCAGGCACCAGAATGGAGTTCCTGCCGCCCTGCATTCCGGCGCGGACGCGAACCGGCATGCCGGAGCGCAGGTTGCCCTCGCTGTTGTCCACCCGGCCGATGACGGTCAGGGTGCCGGTGGATTTGCTCAGCGCGTTGTCGGAATTGACAATCATGCCCTTGTGCGGGTAGGTGCTGCCGTCATTCAGAATAAGGTCGAAATCCTCGCGCTTGCGGGCATTACCGGCACTCTGGTTCTTGCGGAAACGGGTGAATCCGGTCAGCGCATTCTTGCCGCTCACCTCGAAATCCACCCGCATGGGATTGACGGAGGAGAGGGTGACCAGAGGTTCTGCATCCTGTGGGGACACCAGTGCACCGATGGAGGGCTTGCGGATGCCGATGCGGCCGTCAAACGGGGCGGTGATGGTGGTGTAGCCCAGGTTAATCTTTGCCAGCTGCAGCGAGGCTTCCATCTGCGCCACGGTAGCATCGGCTTTCAGAAGCGCAGCTTTGGCGGTCTTGACGGTGGTGGCGGCATCGGTTACCGCCTTGTCAGACACGGCTCCGGGGGCTTCCTTGCTGAGCCGTTCCAGACGTTCGTAATTGACGGTGTCCTTGGCCAGTTCGGCATCAGCCTGATCGCGGGCGGCTTTGGCGGCGGAGAGGTTGGCTTCGGCCTGTTCCACCTCGGCCTGATAGGGGGCGGAATCAATGGTGAAAAGGACATCGCCCTTCTTTACCATGCTCCCGTCTTTGAAATTCTGGCTCTTGAGGAAGCCGCTCACATGCGGGCGGATATCGGTCTCTTCCTCGCCGCGCAGCTTGCCGAACCACTCGCTCTGTACATTGACATCCTGACAGCGCATGGACGCTACCTTCACGGGGAAGGGGGGCAGGCTGGCTGCGGGGGCCTTTTCCGGTTGCGTCTGATTCGTCTGTGCCGCCATCATGGACGGATCAGCAACGGGTTTGAAAGAGAAGGCTGCCGTCTTGATGGTGGCGGGTTTCGCACCCTTCGGCAGACGGCTGTTGGCGGAGGAGACTGTCATGGCTCGCACACCGTGGTCTTTGTCTGCCACGACGGGTACATCGGTCGCGTTGTCATAGCCGTATTGGCGGAAAATATCGCTGAGCTTGTTGTTGCCGTAGTCCGTGATGGCTACGAGCTGCTGCTCGGAGGTGTAGCCATCGGCTTCCCGGACGGGTACGGTGTAGCGCTTGCCGAGCGTGACCGGCACCATGTGGGGAACATCGTTTTTATCCACCACGATGATGAAGTTGTTGCGCATGACCTGGCGAATGGCACTCTCCGGCACCAGCAGAGCATCATGCTCAGCCAGCGGCAGTTTTACCCGCACACTCATGCCGGCGCGGAGGGTCTGGTTCTGGTTCGGGAAGGAGGCTTCGAAGTCGATGGTGCCGTCCTGGCTTACCTTGCTTTCCATGGCCTTGAACTTGCCGACGTATGGGTAATCCTGGCCGTCATCAGTCACCAGATACACGGGTGGTGCGGTATCCTGCGTGGAGGGTTGACTGTGCTTCTTGAAGGTATCCAGCAGCATTTTGCCGTTCACGGAGAACTTGGCGCGAATGGGGTCAACGGCCGTGATGTTGGCCAGATTCGTGGCGGCGGAGACCATGTCGCCCTGTGAGGCTTGTGCGGCACCCACCACGCCATCGTAGGGAGCCTTGATGACGGTGTAGTCCAGATTAATCTGAGCCTGCTTGACGGCAGCTTTCATCTGGTCTACGTTGGCCTTGGCTGCCTCTTCATTGGCGGTGGCGGCTTTCAGATTCTGGCGGGCATCCGTCAAATCTTTTTCCGAAACGGCCTTGGGTTCCAGCTGCTCGTAACGTTTCACGTCCAGCGCGGCTTTTTCCTGCTGCGCCTTGGCGGCTTCCAGTGCGGCCTCGGCGGCCTGCAGGTTGGCTTCTGCCTGGCGGAGCTGGGCTTTGAAGAGGTCGTCCTCGATGGTGAAGAGGACGTCGCCCTCTTTCACAAATTGCCCGTCGCGGTAGTTTTGCGATTTCAGGAATCCGCTCACCCTCGGGTGAATATCTGTCTCTTTATCCCCACGCAGATACCCGAACCATTCGCCGTAGTCGGTGACCTTTTGCCGGACGATGGGGAAGACCCGGATGGCCGGGGTGGCTTCAGCCGCCTTGTCGGCATCAGAGGTTCCGTTGTGGCAGGCTACCGGCAGCAACCCGAGTGTGCAGCTGCCCAGCGCCAGTGTGATAAGTGTCTGTCTGGTCATATAATACACAAAATAAAAGGATTAGGAACACGCTCTCAGCAGGAAGAGGATGATGACAATGAACGTGACGATGGTGCCGACACCGATGGAGGATTCCTCCTTGTTCTCCGTTGTTTTGCGCGGCTTGGTGATGATGGGAATCGGGCGCGGTTGTGGTTCCTGCCGGTCGTTCGGCGAGTTTGTTACCAACGGCGGTACATCACGTCGGGCGATGGCTTTGAATCTGGCCACGAGCGGTTTTGCCGATTCCGGTTGCGACGCAGGAGCGGGGGCAACGTCCGGAACCTCCGGCAGTTTTTCCGGGGCGGGTTGCTGCGGCAGGGGGGAGGAGGAATGGTGCTGCTCTGCAAAGATGCGCACACGTTCTTCCTGCTCTGCAATCATGACGTTGAGATTGTGAATGAGCTCTGCCGACATGCGCTCCAGCGCGAGACGCTGGGGCTCTGTGGTGACGCTTTCGTCCGGGTGAGAGGGGGGCTGTTGATTCATGGGAAGTTAGTCGAGGTTGAGTTCGGTCTGTTTGGGTGTTTGTACGGCCGGGGCAGGGGGTGGTGCGGATAACGGTGTTTCCGACTGCGGAGCAGGGGTGGGGATGTTATCCTGCCCCTGCTGCTGTTGAATGGCGTGGAGAACAGCCGTGATGATTTTTTGTCGGTCGCTGCGGGTGCTCCATACCAGTTGCAGAAAATCGTTAGGATGGATATCCCCGTGTTCCCGCAGGAACTGACGGTCTTTCGCATCCGGATACATGACGGCTGTATCCAGCGTGCCGAACAATTTGGCCTCTGCCTTGCGGATGATGCGGGGCAGGTAGGCAATCTCCTGAAATTCGTCCGTCTCCGGCGGCAGGTCGGCGGCTTTCACCGGGGCTGCATTGCCGGAGATACCGCGCTGGGCAGTCAGGAAGAAGGAACGGCGGGTGGATGCTATCAGCAGCGCGGAACTGGGGCTGGGCTCGCCCAACACGGCATAGTCCTGAATGAAGCCGTGCAGTTCTCCCGGTTGCTGGCCGATGCTTGCCAGAAAGTCACACTCCTCCGGCAGAAAAAAACGATCTACCGGAGTGCGTGTATTGAGGTGATAGCGCTCTACCGCTTCCCGGAATAGCATCATGAATCGGTCGTTCCACTCCATGCGCGCCAGTATATACTCTACCGATTCCCCGGTGCAAGCAAAAATTCTGCCAACACTTATCAAAATTGAAGTTTTTATCTGACATTGCCATGTGGTCGAATGGGGATAATATGACAGGTAGGTTGAACGAATCTGTTAGTAGCTGCATCTCAATCTTCATCATGGAACAGCAATCGAATACAGCCACCCCGCCCGAGTCTGCTTCATCCGCTGCTTCGGAGCAGTCGAAAATTCCCGCGCCTCCCGCTACAGAGTATCCGCTGTGGTGGCGTTCGTCATGGATTCCGTTCGTTGCCCTGTTACTGGCGGCGGCGGCCGGTGATTTGTTGGCTCCCCGCGCTACGGTGCTGTTGGATGGGGAAGTTGTTCTCGGTCTGGGGCCGGCTCTGGGCAGTGTGGCGCTATCGCTGGCCATTCTGTTGTTCCGTTGTGATTTGTCGCGCAGGGAAATGGTTTTTCTGGGCGGGATAGCCTTGAGCTGCGGGCTGGCACTGACGGTGAGCGGTTCGCTTATCTGCTGGGTGATGGCCTGGGCCGTGCCGCTGTTCTTTCTGGCGATGGTACCCACTCGCCGGTTTGCCCCGTCCGAGAAGGCGCATTATTATACATGGTGGAGCTATTGGTTTTCTGCCCGGCGGTCAGACCGTCTTTCCCGCATCACGTCTCTGTTGCCCTGGCTGGTGAGCATCCTCATCGGGGTGGTGCTGTTTATCTTCTTCCTCTGCATTTTTGCCGGTGGCAATCCCGTGGTGGAGCTTATCTGGAATCATATTACCGCAGCATGGAATCGTTTGGTGTCTTTCCTGCGTATTGACTGGGACTTCGGGGTGCATGTGTTGCTCTGGGTGCTGGGGATTCTGCTCTTCGGGCTGTTCACCATGCGTCGCCCGGTGGCGGGGGATGCCCCATCTCCCGTCCCGGTTGTTCCCGGACGCAGCATCCTGCCGCAGGTTCCGCTCATGGTGCTGCTGGGTATCAATGCGGCGTTCATGATTGTGAATGCTTCCGATATGGCCTATCTGTGGTTCCGCCGCGTGCCGGAGGGCGTCTCGCAGACGCAGTATCTGCATGAGGGCGCTGATAGTATCATCTGGGCTTCCGTCATTGCCTCGTCTATCCTCATTTTCCTGTTCCGTGCCCGTGGCAATGCCCGGCGTGGCGCGTTGACCCGTGGCCTGGGCTATCTGCTGGTGGGGCAGACGATACTGCTGGCCGGAAGTGTGTTCCTGCGGCTCTTCTACCAGATTGATGACTTCGGGTTTACCGTGCGCCGTCTGGTGGCGGGGGAGATGATGCTCTTCGGGCTCATCGGGCTGGTCGTGCTGCTGGGCTATATGGTGGGAGGTCGCTTCATGAAGAGCGCCGGAACCGGGCTGATGGCGGGGTTGATTCTGCTGGCGCTCACACAGGTGAACCCTCCCTCATCCCTGACCGGTGATCTCAACATGCGCTATGGCTCGGTGATGGGTGCGGATGGAACGCCGACGGTGCGGTGGGAGTTCTCTGTATCCGATTTTCGCAGCCGTGTACCTGTTGCCTCCAATCTGACTTTTGCTCTCTATACCTATGACCATTGCAAAAACAGGCTCAGCGAGAGTGAGCGAGTCGAGTTCCGGACGATGCTCCGCAATGCGGCGCAAAATGTTGAGAATCGAGCCAATGAAGAAGGCTGGTTCCGCATCAATTGGATGACACAGCGCGATATCCCTGCGGCGGAACGCATCCTCGGGCATCCGATTGCTCCTAAACCCGTGGAAGTGGCTCATTAAACACTCGTATCAGATAAAAAATCAAAAATCAGGCTCTATGGCTCACATAGGGCTTGATTTTGTTCTGGCGATATGCTAGACTTCGTGTCAAGATGAAAGGAAGTCATTATGTCATCATCGGAGCCGCTTCTCTGGCGGTAGTTTCCTGTGTACAGCCCTATCCTGTACCCACAGTCGGTAATACCCCGAAGGCCAATGGAGTGCCTGCCGCTTCTGCCCGCTCCGGGCAGTACATCGCCCTTCCCGGTCAGGCCGTTCAGTCGGTGACCACGGACACGGATGCAGCTTTCGAGCAGCAGGTGGCAGCCTATACTCAGGGGACGGCTGCTCCCGTCGGTGTTCCCGCCGTGGTGACTCCTGCCGTGCCGCAGACTCCGATGGTGCCGACAGCTCCCGTTGCTGCAACTGACCTCTTGCAGACCCCCGCCGCTGCCGTGCCGACGGTTGTTGCTCCTGAACCGACCCCGGCTCCCGCCGCTGCGCCCATGGTGACCACTCCCGGTATGTCCGTGGGTACACCTGACCCTGCGGTCGGCGGCAGCATTAATTACAACGTCAACTTTGTGAACAATACGCCCGGCCGTCTCTTTATCGAGGCTCAGGACGCCAAGGGAGAGATTTATCCCTGCGGTTTCATTTCCCCGATGCAGAGCATCAATGCCCCCATGCAGAACGTGGCTCCCATCAAGGGCCCGATTACGGTGGTGGTGCGTGACCCGGATAAGCCCGATACTCCGGAGATTCGCCGATACAAGGTTGACCCGCCCGCGCAGTATGCCGGACGTACCATCGGCATTTCTGTGATTCCCGGCGGTATTTACCAGACCAGCCTGGATGGCGTGGTGGTGTACACCTCTCCGCCCCAGCCGCGTGTGGTGCAGCCCGCTCCCGCAGAACCTGCTGCAGCCCCGGCTCCTGAGCAGCCTGCGCCCGCAGCTCCTGCTGCTCCCGCCCCGGCTCCCACTCCGGCAGCCTGAACGGTCTGAAAGCCCCGTTTTTTTCGTTTCACTTCCTTTTCCCTGACGAAAAGGAAGTGAAACACTTTTGTACAGGCTTGTCAGATGGGCAAACTTGTTGTAAAGGAATGGTTATGTGTAAACCATTCAGAGATTACCTCAGTTTGTTGCGGGATTATACCCGCGAGATTATCACCTTCGGTGGCATCTGTCTCATGTGCTTTGTGTACAGCGACTTCAAACAGATTGTGCAGGATCAGGCCTCGACCTCCGCACATACGGTGGAAGTCCTGCGCTCCATGGACATGCGGCTCTCGCGCATCGAACAGAACATCGACAAATAAACAACGCAACCCCATGAAACCAACTATCCGACGCATTCAACAGAAAGTGGGGGTCACCGCCGACGGTATCATCGGCCCGCAAACCCTCAGCGCCATCAGTCGCGCCCTCCGTATCCCCGAAACGCCTCCGGCACCGGTGTGGCCCACGCAGTCAGAGGTGCGGCAGGGCACCAGCCGATTCGGTCGCCCCGGTAATGAGGAAATGCTCACCTCCATCACGCCTCCCTATCCGTTGTTGTATGAGGGCAGCCCCGTGCGCAGCATCCGCGTGCATGGAGCCATTGCCTCGCATGTGCAGCAGGCTCTGCGGGAAGTGCTGGCTCATTATGGCAGCGAGTCGATTCATCGGCTCGGGCTGGATTTATACGGCGGCTGCTATAATTACCGCCCCACCAGCGGCGGCGGGGCGCTCTCCATGCATGCCTGGGGGATTGCTCTGGATTTTTCCCCGGATGCCAACGCCTACAGCTACAAATCGCCGCGAGCTTCACTCTCCCGCCCGGAATGCGAGGCCTGGTGGCAGATTTGGGAGGCTCACGGAGCCGTTTCTCTGGGGCGCGAGCGCAACTATGACTGGATGCATCTGCAATTCGCACGCCTTGGCTGACAGTAAGTCAGTAAAAATCAATAAATCCGTAAAAAAAGGCTTGCCAAGGTGGGAGGGAGCGGGTATCATCGTGCACCGTTTTCCGCACGGTGGCGCCAGGCGCCCTCTTAACCACCGTTGTAAGGGCCTTTGAGGAAACGGCAACATATTAACCTAAACATAATTACAATGACTAATTCCGAATTGGAGGCTTTGATTGATTCCAAGCTTCCGTCTTTCCGCAAGGGTGACATCGTGAACGGTACCATCCTTGAAATCCGCCCGCAGGTTG